>NZ_JBFTQB010000607.1:0-4048 GCF_056398785.1 Paenibacillus sp. 01T422
AGCTATAGAAACGGAATGATGTAAAAAGTACATCAAATRTAGCGACATTGCTCTATTTTCGATGGTATCGATGAGATTAACTGCACAAAATGCATGATTATCTCCGAAACCATCGATAATACGAGAATTTGCTGCACTATCTGCATCAAATTAGATAGTGCCCGCTAGGATTTCCCCTTGCGCGTCATCTCCGCAAGACCAACCCACTGCTCCTCGGTCACCTCGTCGAGCAGATCGTTGAACGGCCTGGCGCCCTGCAGCCAATGGGACAGCCTCTTTCGTAATTTTATGTTTTTTACCTTTGAACAACATAAGGGGCAATAAGTGAAAGGAATACTTGTACGTCCTTTTTGCTAAAAAGATACTTATTTGGCGATTGCACCAAGAAGGTAGCAACCTGAGCTAAATCCATTCGGCCCGCTCCTTGAAAATAAGCGGATTTCATAGCATCATGAACCTCGGCTTCCGTTCTATTATCGGAAAAGGGGCTAATTTTCATATTCATAGATATATTACCCGTTGTATTCATAACACCAATACCGATACTGGTTGCTGCATGGGGAATCGAGAGTCCCTCAGGTACAGTGAACACCGGCGCAGCTGCTTTCAATACTTCCCCAATTAGGCTTATTGGACGGTTAGAACTATCTAAGAAATAAATCTGATAGCTAGTAAGATTCGATTCATCGGCCGCGCGGTCCCAAGTTAAAAAACCGTGTAAGTAATCCGGTTGTTCATCCATATCTACGAAGCTCATATTTGGAGGAAGCTGCGTACTAAGCACACTATTTTTGACCGGGATAAAAGTCGGTGCACTCTCTCTACCGTCATTCCCATAGGAATAGAGAGCGAACTGAGTAGCATCAGCCGGGACCGATTGATTGTCATCTAACATGTAAAATAGCTGAGTAGATGATCTGGGTGAATAGATCGTTCCGAGCGCTTGTAATTTATCACCGTTAGCGTTGCTGAAATACAGATTATAGCCTTGAATCTGACTCATCTCAGAAGGCAAGGCGAAGCCAATTTGCCCCGAAATTGTATGTGCATGAATCGTGTAGGTATAGTCTTGAATACTCGAAGGCACAGGTAGGCTGCCCGAAGGATCTGTGTGCAGTGACGTGTCGGCTTGGCGGTTATCAATGACATTGACAGTTGGATACGTGGAATACTCCTCACCAGCACTGTTGACGCTGCCTACTAAAATGGCACCCGTGTTTGCAGGGAATGAATTGAATGGATATTCATAGCCTCCATCTGTCCTTTTGGCTACAGTATCCCAGTATTTCCATAGGTTGTCCCCAATTACCCAGTAATAAATGTTATAACCTGCCAAAGAGACTTCATCGTTGGCTCCGCTCCAAGTAACATGTGCGTTAATCGTACCGCCGTTTGCGTTAGTATCTTGAAACTTCAGGGATTTAACAGTATGTAAATTGTAGTGCCATAAGGGAAGCGTCCTAATATCAATCACACTGGAGTTACTGTCTAGTAAAATAATTCCCATGCGGGTTGCGCCTGAAGGCAATGTTATATTCGGTATTGTGCTTGTATAGAAGTTGCGTTCGTCGGAATAGACGGATGTGATAACAGAACCTATAGGGGTATTCCTATTGTCCATGAATTGGAGCTGCATTTCGGAGTGGACCATGACTGTGCCATAAGTTGACCATGAAACCGTCCCTTGAAACTCAGTCGCACTTGATGAATTATCGTTAATACTCAGCCAGCTGAGTCCTGTCGAAGTATTGTCCACTGTTAAGTAAAAGGTATGGTCATAGACCTGCCCTGTTGAAAGCGTTCCGGATTGAATAGAGCTGTTCCTGAAATAACTTGCTGCTGCTGTAAGCGTGAAATCACCAATCGGCAAATTAGGAAATGAAGCAATGCCATTAACGTCCGTTCTCACAGTCAGCGGAAAAGGGAGTGCGGATGAAGTAAAGATGACATTTGCAGAGGATATAACATTCCCGGACGTTGACTTGACCGTAATGTTTCCCGAAGCGTTTTCCGTTGCAGCGCGAGCTATCGAAAAGCTGCAAGCATACGCGAGTACCAACATGAATAATAGAATAACTGGTGCATAAATCCTAATGACTCTCATGATTACCTCCAAATAATGACTAGTAACCACATCATAGCATAGGACTTAAGGCATATATAGATTAATCATTTAATCCTTTTCCTTCGAGGATTTTCGACACATTTTTCTCTACCCTTGACTCACGAGTTTTGGCTTGTTTGGGCTCAGAGAAATGAAGAAGGTAGTTTCTTTGCCGTCCTGGCGTCAGGGCCTCAAAGGCTGCTTTCAAGGCTGGATTCTCATCGAGTTTAATTTGGAACTCTTCTGCAACCGTGAATTCTGTATTCTTTTTAAAACTGACTTCCAGACCGGCCTTTTCAACTTCTATGGCCTCGTTAATATAGGCTTTCAAGATGGGCTCCATGGCAACTATTTCCCGAACATGGGTGAAGCGAATTTGGCGCGCCGCCTGTACATTCTCTGTTTGCTGAATGAGGATACCTTGGGCATCTTTTAGCAAAACTCCCTTGTGAAACAGAAGTGCACAGTAATCTTTGAATCCGTGTATTAAAACGACGTTTTTATCCTCAACTGTATAGCAAGGATGCATCCACTTGAATTCTTCGGTTAGCTGACAGTCAAGAACGATTCTCCTCAACGCCACATACTCTTCTTTCCAGGTTTTGGCCTTGCCAATAAATTCATCAACTTTAGGATTCATTTTCCTATTTGTCATTAGAGATCACCTCTTCACCATACTATTGTTCGTTGTTATTTATAAAAATATCTTAAAATCTAATTGTATCATAATTTTCAACGTACACTTGGTGGTCGTACATGATGTAAAAAGTGCAGTAAATTCRCATCTGAWSCAGCTATTGGTACGGAATGATGTAAAAAGTACATCAAATATWGCGACATTGCTCTATTTTCGATGGTATCGATGAGATTAACTGCACAAAATGCATGATTATCTCCGAAACCATCGATAATAYGAAAATTTGCTGCACTATTTGCATCAAATTACAAAATGTCCGCTACGATTACCCCTAGGATTCGATGATCCGTCCGTCATCCAGCCCTAAACCTAGATCAAAGGGCTGATCCCTCAAGGTCTATTGACCTTTTGAGACAGCCCCTTTATTTCTCCGCAGAGAGATTAGTTAAGATTTTTGATTGGCCCAATCTTACGAGTTCGATAAGACGCTAATAATGTAGGCCAATCTGTTTGAATGACATCTATCTTCTTCTCAAATAACTTACCCCACCCCAAATCGGGATCTTGAATAATGGAGATATCATCATCTAAACGGCCGAATAATACCGTCTCGTCATCCAAAGTTATTGCGTTTGCCYATACAAATAAGTTCATATTGTGGAGCTTTTCGATTAATTCATCTTGGAATAAAGGATGAGTTTCCGACGTAGCTATTAGCTCAAGTCCAACTAAATTAAGGTTTTGATACGCTAGAATAGCCTCGACGTCATCTAAGGAATGCGTGATTGGCATGAACATGTATTTCGTTTCATATTGATCCAAGAAATCGAGTTGCTCCTTGACGATAGGACCTTTAAGAATTAGTTGATTCGCCATATCGTATTTATCCAACTCAGGCAATAATTCAGGCCAAATATCCCAAGCGCGGTCAACATTGATAAGAGCATCCCCTTTGAAATAAGCAAGGACATCTTCAAGTCGTTCTACCTTGGAATTGTTTCTTACATTATCTTTGTTGAAATAGGTCAAGCTTTCGATTTTTTTCGAATCCATTGTTTTAATATTATCTGGTTGTTGGAGAAGTCTCTTCTCCGCCCCATCATGAAAAACAAAGAATTTACCATCCGTGGACTTAAATACGTCAATCTCCAGCATATCTCCACCGAGTTGAAGGGCAGCTTTTAACGCTGGAATGGTATTTTCGATGATGTTACCTGTCGCACTTCCTCTATGAACCGCAATTAATACGCCACGCTCATCCAGTTGTTTATTCAATAAAGCATTGATGTGGTTGTACTCTTGTTTCC
>NZ_JBFTQB010000608.1:0-6223 GCF_056398785.1 Paenibacillus sp. 01T422
GTATAGCAATATGTGGTAAGGACTACAGCTTGACTACATTTTCAGCTTGCGGTCCGCGGTTACCTTGAACAACTTCAAATTGTACGCGTTGGCCTTCATCCAAGCTTTTGAAACCTTCCCCCGTAATAGCGCTGAAGTGAACGAACACATCATTGCCGCCTTCCATTTCGATAAAACCAAATCCTTTTTCTGCATTAAACCATTTAACCGTACCTGTTTCCATGTAGACATAAACCTCCAATAATTTGTTCCTGCGTATTGCTCCTGGATCAATCAGAACCTGACAGCTTGTTAACGCAGCTTTGATAATATATCCAATTAGAAGGGAGCTTATTCCAATTTCATGAAAATTCCTTACAAACTAATTGACCTTCTGCCAAATGTTGCCTATACTGAGGCTAAAGATCGCTGCACTGTACAATTTCATAGTTCGTATAACCTCGATAATTTGGTTCGGGGGCTCTACTGGGAACCTAAATCCTAACTACGAACACAATATATGCTTATATATTGTGTTTGTTGGTTAGGATTTTTTGTTCCCTTATTTACGTTGAGGAGGAATGAAGATGGGTTCATTATTGATTCGTAATGCTCAAGCTATTGTTACGGTGGATGCCGAGAATCGCGTGTTGGAGCGGGCGAATATCCTCATTGAAGGGAATCGGATTACCAAGATGGGCAAGGACTTCTATGAAGCAGACAGGGTCATTGATGCTTCGCAAATGTTCGTCTACCCTGGCCTGATTAATGTGCATCATCATTTGTATCAAACGTTTACGCGCAATTTGCCGCAGGTGCAAAAGCTGGAGTTATTCGACTGGCTCCGCTATCTATACGAAATTTGGAAGGGGATCACGCCAGATTCGGTGTATCACAGTTCCCTAACGGGTATTGCCGATCTCATGAAAAATGGCTGTACCACGGTCTTCGACCATCATTATGTCTTTCCGCAGCAGCATAGCGCCCATTTCATCGATAAACAGTTCGAAGCGGCTGAGCGCTTAGGTATTCGCTTCGTAGCTTCCAGAGGGTCCATGACGCTTGGCAGGGATCAAGGGGGATTGCCCCCTATGAGCGTCGTGCAGGATCTGGATACGATCCTTGCTGACAGCGAGAGGCTGATCGATCTTTATCACGATGCCAGCGCAGGCTCAATGCGTCAGGTGGTGCTGGCACCGTGCTCACCATTCAGTGTTTCCGCAGACATGATGCGGGAGTCGGCGAAGCTGGCAAGAGCCAAGGGAGTACGGCTTCACACGCACCTCGCTGAGACGAAAAATGAAGAAGCCTATACGCTTGAAAGGTTCGGGATGAGACCGCTGGCTTATATGGAAAGCTTGGACTGGTTAGGGCCTGACGTGTGGTACGCCCATGGCATCCATTTTAACGATGAGGAAATGAAGCTGCTCGTGCAAACCAAAACCGGCATCGCACATTGCCCGATTTCCAACATGAAGCTTTCGTCGGGAATCGCTAGAGTCCCAGAAATGCTGAACATGGGGATTCCCGTGGGTTTAGCGGTGGATGGCAGTGCTTCCAATGACGGATCGAACTTGCTTGAGGAGCTTAGGGTAGCGTACTTGCTGCACAGACTTCAATCTAGCGCCCAGGCGCCAAGTGGCTATGAGTTATTGAAAATCGCCACCAGAGGCGGCGCTGAGATATTAGGGAGAAGCGATATCGGCTCGCTTGAGGTGGGGAAGGCGGCAGATTTGTTCATGGTTCGAGTGGACCACATTGACGCTGTAGGGACGCAGACAGACCCCAAATCATGGCTGGCAACGGTGGGCCTTAAGCGACCAGTGGATTACACTATCGTGGGTGGGAGAGTTGTCGTCGAGAACGGCAGACTTGCTGGGGAGGATGAGGAACGGCTCGCTAGGGACTGCCAAACATCGTTTGAACGATTTATTCAGGGGTAAGGGTATATTCATCCCCTGATACCATTCAGCTCAGATTAACGGTAGTTTCTCCCTCTATTCAGCTGAGATGGCTCGTCCCTTTGGAACACGCCTACCTGAGTGGGCTAATTGTAATTAACGCCGATTACTCCTGCTATTTCCGCCGATTACTCCAAATTTGCCCAACTAACTGGATTTTCTACCGCTAATTTCGCCGAATCTCCCCATTTCGGCCTGCTGCCGACGAGTTAGATGGAGCATCTACCGTTAATTCATTCCCTTGCCACCATTCAGCTCAGATTAACGGTATAAATGCCAGTTAAATTTCCGCAAACATGCATCATACATCGCACGCCAATTCTGCACGCGAGTTGCCTCGCCGCCGCAAATAGAGGCTGTCGACCCCGCATCTCACAGCCCACAATATCAAAAAAGCTCGCACCTCACTCAAGGTCTTATAGACCTTCATGCGTATGCCCGTCTATGGTTGTGACGCGAATCGTACGTCCGACATGGGGGTGAATAGCACCCATAATCGTGTTCCTCTGATGCACCATTTGATGCTGCCAGTTGGGTTCTGCTTGATAAACAACTTGCGGTCCTTGATGCCCAGGGTGTTGCGACGGATTCATATACATAGCTTTCGCTCCTTTTTCGTACGGCTGCGCGCAGCGGTAGGCTTATTGCCTAGGTTCACTACAGACTATTCAGTCGTCCGAAAATGGTGCATTTGCCTATGCATTTATTCCGAGGCTAATCACGTTTGATTGTCACGACACGGGTCGCATCGTTGAAGGATACGATGCCGCCAAGCGACTCCGCGATGAAACGGATCGGCACGAAGGTAGATCCATTATGGAGCGTTGCAGCACTTTCCAGCTCGATTGAAGCACCGTCAACCGTAGCTACTTTACTGTCCAGTTTCAGGGTAATCGTCTTACCGGATAATAAGTCTTTGATTGTGACTTCCTGTAAGTCGCCGTTCCAGCCAACCTCAGCGCCAAGCTTTTCGGATATAAAGCGTACAGGCACCATTGTTTTGTTGTCAGCGTTAATGACTGGCTGCGGTGTATCGCTTGTTGAACCAGCCCCGTCATCCGTCAGCTTCAAGTTAACTTCCTTCTTCGTTACTTTCATATCTTCGCGCAGCATCTTATAGAAAAGAGACTGTTTATCCAAGTTATCCAGCACGTGGTAGATGGAGGAAGCGTCCTTTCCAACTTGTACCGCACCGCCGGAGATATCAATCGTATCAGCTGTAACTGGCTTATTCATATTCCAGGTTTCACTTGTGAAGGAGAGTTTAAGTCCTGCAACG
Source organism: Paenibacillus sp. 01T422 (assembly GCF_056398785.1). Classification (NCBI taxonomy): domain Bacteria; kingdom Bacillati; phylum Bacillota; class Bacilli; order Caryophanales; family Paenibacillaceae; genus Paenibacillus; species Paenibacillus sp. 01T422. The sequence continues at coordinate 3,220 of NZ_JBFTQB010000608.1, forward strand.
CCAGTGCCCTTATCTTGAAGCGGCATGTTCACTGCAAGTGTTTGCTTGCGAATGAATTTGTCGGCATCGATGTAAATATCGGCATTGAGCGTGGTTTTACTGTCAAATAAACTGTTAAGGGGCATTACACCCTGCTCGGCATCTCCCGTATTGGCGGCTTCGAAGGAAGCTGCCGTTTTCTCCAGAAAGTCACGGATAGGCTCATAGACGAGTCCAAGGGCTAATTGCTTGTTGCTCAAAATCTTTAAGGAAAAGTCTGCGGAGCCAGCCTTGATCTGCTCTTCGATAACAGGCGACAAAGCATCGTACAATTGGCTCAGCAGTTCTTTTAATCCAGCTTCATCTGCCAGGATATTGCTGAACAGCTTACGGAGCAGGGAAGCGAGCTCAGTGCCGTTTAGTTCAATATGTGCTTGCTGAAGAGAGAGGTCAGCACCGTTAATTTGGTCCGTAACCGTGGAGACTGAGATGTTAGAAGGATTTGCTGTATTCGCTAAAATAAGTCCAATAATCGAAGGCTTAATCTCGGCTATGATGTTTCCGAGCTGCTCCTGAATGACAGTTGGCAGCATTTGCGTGAAGGTTGGATTTGATCCGCCTAAGAGATCATAAACGATCGGCTTTTTCGCCCCTTCAATACGCACAATGATCTTCGTGCCTTCAGCAGCAAGCTTGAATGGGATAGAGCCTTTCCCGTATGTAATTGTACCGTCTGCAGAAATCTGCTGTGCGTCTTGTGTTTTCACGTTCGTAAGCTCAACTTTTACATTTTGCAGGGCGCTAAGCGACTTCTGCTCGTCAGCTGTTAGCTTGGAGGTGTCGCCTGGTACTACCTCGATCTGCAAGGTGCCTTTGGATTCGGAGGACTTTACGGTTGCGCTGTTTTTGATCGCCTCTGCAATGTCTAAGCCTTGTACAGCTTGGCAACCTGTCAGCGTAAGCAGCAGGAACACCATGGCGGCGGATACCCACCAAGTCATTTTATTTTTGTACATGTGCTAATCTACTCCTTAGTTTTAATAGAAATAACAAAAAGACGTCCAATGATTATACGCGATGCACAGAAGAAGGATTCGCATGCAAACGGATTATTTTCAAACCGAAACCTTTTATTACCAATTTCGTCTATATTTATTAGATGCAATATGCTGCCTGCAAGAGGCCACAAGGAGGTGACATCTATGATGACTTTGTTTGCTGTATGTTTTTTTGTAGGGCTTGTACTAACTGTTCTTGTGACATTTTTTGGTGGCGATTTCTTCGAAGTCCACGGAGATACCGGAGGGGCACATGGTCATGGGGGACCGTCCTTCTTCAACTTGTCTTCCCTTTTAGCGAGCTTAACGGTATTCGGCGGGATGGGGTATATGCTTAATGAAGTAGGGATGACCAGCGGTTTACTCGTCCTGCTCATTGCTATTGGCTCCGGACTTTTCGTGGGTTGGTTGTTCTTCCTTTTCTATGCCAAAGTCATCTATAAGCATGATGACAGCATGAGAGAAAGCGATTTTGCACTTAACGGACAGTTAGGGAAGCTGATTGTCCCCATTAACGGAAAGGGCATCGGTGAGATGGTGATTGTGATGCAGGGGACCAAACGGTCCATTAGCGCGCGATCAGAGCTCGGAGAATCTATAGCCAAAGGAGCGAAGGTGGTCATTCTTCATATGGACAAAGGCGTCGCTACAGTAAGTCAATTCAGTGAATAAGCTTAATGGTATTACTAACTTCCGGGAGGTTATTCGATTATGTTAACGATTTTGTATACGGTTGTTGCGATTGTGGTTGTTGTCTTCATATTACTTACTACCATTGTTAGAGCTTATAAGAAGGTTCCACCGAATGAGGCGATGATTGTGTTCGGTTTGGGCGGCAAACGCGTCGTACAAGGCGGGGGAACGTTCGTTATTCCAGGCTTTCAGAGCTTCAAAACGATCTCCATGATGCTCATGAGCTTCGACGTTAAACCAGATCAGCCCATGTTCTCCCAACAGGGGATACGTCTTAAGATCGAGGCGGTTGCCCAGATCAAAATTCAAAGCGACCCCATCGCCATTGGCACAGCCTCCGAGCAGTTCCTGGACCATACGCTGCTGGAGCGGGAGATGATGATTTTGCATTCCGTAGAAGGACATCTGCGCGGTTTAGTTGGTCAATTAACAGTGGAATCCATTCTTAAGAATCCGGATGAGCTGAATAGCAAGATGAGGGAAACGTGCTCGGAGGATTTGGATAAAATGGGGCTGAGTCTGATCTCCTTCGTMCTCAAACGTGTGGCGGATGATCAAGGTTATATTGAGAACCTTGGCGTACCGGAAGTGGAGCGCATCCGCAAAAGCGCCAGCATTGCCAGAGCTGAGGTCGAACGAGACATCCAGATCCGACAAGCAGATACGGAAAAGGAGTCCGCTATTCGCAAAGCAGAAGCGCACCAGCTTAAGATTGAAGCGGAGACGGTTGCATCGGCCAAAGAAGCGCAGTACCGCAAAGAGCTAAGCATGCGAGAAGCGGAGTTTAAGCAGGAAACGACGAGCCGTCAGGCCGAAGCGGATTTGGCTTATGAACTGAAGCAGAAGCAGATTCAGCAATCGCTCGTGACGGAGCAAGTTAGAATCAGGCAGATGGAAGCTGAAGCGAATAAGACCGTACGGCAGATTGAAGTTGAGCTGAAGCAGAAGGAACTCGAGGCGTCCGTCATCAAGCCGGCCGAAGCGGAGAAAYAGGCGGCGATTATGCGCGCCGAAGTGARCAAACAGAGGCAAATTCTCGAAGCCGAGGCGGATGCCGAGTCGACGAGAAAGCGCGGTGAAGCGACGGCTGAGGCGGAGCTCGCCAAAGGGAAAGCGAACGCGGAAGTCGTTCGTTTGGCAGGACTTGCTGAAGCGGAGGCGCTGGAGAAGAAGGCTGAGGCTTACAAGCAGTACACGCAGGCGGCGGTGACGGTGGAGATTCTTCGCATTCTGCCGGAGTTAGCGGAGAAGATTGCGGCGCCACTGAGCAACGT
>NZ_JBFTQB010000609.1:0-4659 GCF_056398785.1 Paenibacillus sp. 01T422
GTTTGAAGCAGGCGCTTATGGGATTGATTACTTAAAGCTCAGAATTCCTGTTTTTGGTAAACTGAAGCAAAAAGGTTCCATTGCTTTAATGACTCGAACGTTATCTTCATTGTATTCAAGTGCTGTGCCTGTACTACAGTCTCTAGCAATAGTAGAAGAAGTAGTGGGTAACAAGGTTATTGGTGGTTTTATTAGGAAATCGGCAGAATCGTTACGTCAAGGTAATCCATTGTCTGAACCGCTTAAACAGGCTTGGGTATTTCCTCCATTAGTCACTCAAATGATTTCTATTGGAGAAGAAACTGGTGCTCTTGATCAGATGCTTGAAAAAGTGGCAGATTTCTACGAGATGGACGTTGAAAACACAGTTGATCGTTTAAAGTCTTTGTTAGAGCCGCTATTGTTGGTTTTATTATCGGGATTAGTAGGATCAATTGTTGCTGCAATCATGTTGCCAATGTTTAGTATGTATTCAAATTTAGGTTAAAAAATTATTGGAGGTAGACATTATGTTGTTTAAAATGATGAAACGTCTTAAAAAAGAAGAAAAAGGATTTACACTGATTGAGTTGCTGGCTGTAATTGTTATTTTGGCTGTTATTGCGGCTATTGCTGTTCCTTATATTTTGGGGGTAATTAATAAGTCAAAAGAAGATTCAGATGTTGCTACATTCGTACAGGTATATCAAGCTGCAAGATTGTATGTAACTTCTGAGCTTGACTCAAATATGGAGTAATTGACTACATTGATCTTACCGTGCCTACTGGTACTTATAGAGTTTCAGGAGCAGACATATTAACAGGCAAAGGTAAGAAAGTGAAACAATAAAAGTTGGCTTAAATAAATCTAACGCAATTATTTCCACTAACACAAAAAGGAATCGGTCCATTCCGATTCCTTTTTTAAAATCAAAGAAAGCGACCCAAACACATGACGCACCTCATCGAAATTTATATTTTCATAATCGGTCTTGTACTCGGATCTTTCTTCAACGTAGTCGCGCTGCGCGTGCCGGCAAAACAATCCGTCATCAACCCGCCATCGGCCTGTCCGAAATGCGGGACAAAGCTGAAATCCAGGGATCTCATCCCAGTGATCAGCTATCTTTTTACCAGAGGCCAGTGTAGATATTGTCAAACGAAGGTTTCAGTTTTATATCCCCTAGGGGAACTCGCAACAGGGTTGCTGTTTTTATGGGTTTATGTGCATTTTGGCATAACGGTAGAATCCTTAATCGCTTTAACGCTTGTTAGTCTTTTAGTTATCATCACAATTTCCGATTTATCCTATATGCTTATACCGAATAAAATTTTGCTAGTTTTCTTTCCAGTTTTAGCAGTTTTACGATTCATTTTTCCTGGAGATCAGGCTTGGTGGAGTTATGTACTAGGTGCTGTGATCGGGGGCGGTATTATTGTGCTAATTGCAGTTCTTTCGCGCGGCGGTATGGGCATGGGGGATGCCAAACTCCTACTAGTCTGCGGAGCAGTCTTAGGCTTAACTCATATCATAGTCGCATTTGTTTTGGCATGTATGATCGGCAGTCTGATAGGTGGGTTGCTGCTTCTGCTAAAAATCACCAAGAGAAAACAACCGATACCATTTGGCCCGTCATTGGCGCTGGGCATTATGATTTCATACGGTTATGGATCGGATATGATACAAGCTTACCTAACATTACTCGGATAGCAGGGTGTGATTAATATGTTCGGCATAGGTACTAAGCGAATCGGGATTACGGTAGATCAAACGGGAGTCCGGTATGTTACTGTCAAAAAGAAAAAGTCGTGGGAAGTTGGATCGAGCGGCTTCTTACCCATCCCACCAGGAATTATTATTGAAGATCAGATTGTTAATTCGGAATCCCTGAACCTTCAGGTCAAACAATGGGTCAAAGCGGAGAAGCTAAGGGGGGCTTCTGCGACGATTGCCATTCCGACATCGCAAATTATTATTCGTAAAATGCGGATTCCCAGTATCAAGCCACAGGAACTGCGTCAGCTGGTAGAACTTGAAGTGGAAACGGCGTTGCGTCTGCCTTTTGAAGACCCTGTCTACGATTACATTAAGGTAAGCCATGATGATGAAAGTACGTTAGTTCTAGTTTTTGCAGCTCCGAAGAAGTTAATTATGAGTTATGTGAAAGTGTTTGAGGATGCCGGGGTGCACGTGAAAGCGGCGGAGATATCTGCCACTGCCTTGGTAAGAGCGATTTCGACGCTGCAGGAGGAGTTTTTTGAGGAATCCATGTTGGTTTCCTTAGATCGTGGAACTCTGGAAGTGTACATGCTGCAAAATGGCAATCCCATTTTTATGCGAACGATTAGTCTAGTTGAACACGATACAACTGTTGATGAGGAATTAACACCCGATCAGATCGGGGAAATTATTGCTGAAATTTCTAGGATGCTGAGTTTTTATCAATATAGTATTCAAGAGGGGAAAAGCCGAATTTCTCATATTATCGTAACAGGCGCGAACCAAAGTAGAATTCAGCTGCATTTGGAGCTTGAGCAGGCGCTATCTGAGCTAAAAGTGGAGAAAGTTGACTTTGATTTATACGCGAATGGGCGGTCAAAAGAGTTTAGCGCTAACGCGTATCGTGTTGCGATCGGGGTCGCTTTATTTTCCAAGCAAAAAACGCAAATCAACTTGCTGCCGCATCGGAAAACAGAGACGAAAATTAAGTTCCTTTTAGCCATTACAGGCATGATTATGTGGGTTGCCTGTGCGGCATTAATAGGTACGAATTATTTGGATAATCAGAAAATATCGGCTCAAAATGCGTCAAGAATGACTGCCCTCAATGCTCAAAAATCAGCTGCAGAGGCAAAATTAACGTCAAAGCCAGCAACGCAGGGAGATCCAGCGGCTTTTATTACAATGACGAGGGCAAACCGCAAAGATGTGGTAGCCATGATTAGTGATATCAAAAAACCACTGCCTGTAGATGCTCAAATCAGCTCAATTTCCTATTCATCAGAATCGCAAATGACATTAACTGTCTTTTTCGCAAAGATGGAGGATTCAGCCCGTTATTTGTTTGACTTGCGCAGGTTGTCTTTTGGGGAAAATACCATGCTGCAATCCATTACAGAGACGACGGTAGGTACAACGAACGCAGCTGTGAATGCGGAGACACCAGTAGACCCAGCTAGTCCTGTTGTGAACAATCCAACTACCACTACTGCCAGGCAATATACAGTTAATTATTCAATAGTCTTCAAGAAAGCCACGGTTGCCAAAGAAACAGGAACTAAGGGAGCCACTGAAGCGAAAGGAGAGGAGCTTACTAATGTCCAGCAAAAATAATACCAAGTCTCTTCTTCTATTCCTTGCGGTCCTGCTGTTTTTAGCTCTTTTTGCTTTCTACTATTTCGTGCAACTGCCTTCTACCAATAAGATCAAAACGCAAGAAAGTGAAATTGCTCTCGTGGAAAAGCAGATTCAGATTCTTACTAAAAAATTAAGCGAGAAGAAAGAAGATGTCGGTCCGTCTCTTAAAGACATTCAAGCCGCTCTTCCATTGTGGGATAATACAGAGCAGTTGACGCTTGATTTAAATCAGATTAAAGCGAGTTCAAAAGTTAATTTCAACTCTATTTCCTATACGGTTAGTGACAAGAGCACGCAGACGCAGCAGACAGATGCTAATAGTAAAAATCCGTACCCGAATGTCAGGGAAGTCAGAGTGACAACTTCAGTTGCAGGGACATTTAATGAAGTTACCGATGCCATTACACAGCTGCAAGCTTTACCTCGATTAATTCGTGTGGATACGGTAAACCTCGGAAATCTACCTAAGGATTTATCACGAAAACTGACCGTAAATCTCACGTTTACGGCGTTTTTTGATCCATCGTACAAATCAAGAATCGATAAGGTCGAACTGCCCTATTAAGTAAAAAGAACACCTCATTCCAGTATCGGAATGAAGTGTTTTTTTTGATTATAGTGTTTGGCCAAATGTTCCTTCAAATAAAAATTCGCTTACTGGACGTCGAGTTGAAGGAGCTTCACGCTCTTGAAAGCGTTCTGGCAAAGCGTCAACAGGACCCCGATAGCCAATCGCAATAACAGCATGCGTTTGATAATCCTCAGGAATTTGAAGGGTTTCACGCGCTTGGTTATGATCAAAGCCACCCATTGCATGTGTAATTAATCCTTGATTGTTAGCTTCTAGTGCTAGGTAACCCCATGCTGCTCCTGCATCGAAAGCGTGACTCGGGGAGTTGTTCCCGTTAGATGCTTTAGTATAGGAAATAGCTAAAGCAAGGACTGGTGCTTTTTCACACCACTCCCGATTGGCAGGGGCAATAAAGCTGTTAAACTTGGCAAGCTGCTCTTCCGTGCGGGCAACGATAAACCGCCAAGGTTGTATATTACTTCCGGATGGCGCCCAACGTGCTGCTTCAAACAAGCTAAGGAGTACATCTTCGGATACCTCTTGGTTCGTGAACGAACGAGGTGACCAACGGGTCAGGAATTGCGGATTGATCTCGTGATCCGGTTGGCGATTGGATTCGACTTCGACGGGTAAAGATGCTGTCATGATGAATTCCTCCTTATTTATATCTATTCCTAATTTTACCTGATTTCTTGGAACAATACGAGTTTTGGAAAATATCCGTACCCAGTATGTGTTATCTCTATTATGG
>NZ_JBFTQB010000610.1:0-4504 GCF_056398785.1 Paenibacillus sp. 01T422
GGCTCATATTATAGGCTAATTTACCGCGATTTCGTATGAAACGAAAATCAAGTGCCCACTTTCGAATGCCTGGCCTGTTAGCAGGATTAGTTCCGGCATCCTTGGTAAGATTAACGTGGTAGAAACCATCTTGAGCAGGATATTGCAAATGATATTCATTATTAGAATCAATGTCAATACTATTTTAAAAAACTAGGATAAGATTTTTTTGATGATATTAATATAAGCTTTTACAAATAAATGTATGATTTTTCAAGTGGGGTATTATGAAGATTGCAATTGACAGATTCAGTAAGGAGAGTAGAATAGACTGAGTATATCGATAATGATAATCAATGTTAGTGAAAATGTGTTCAAAAAAATAAAATTAGGTGTGGTGATATATGCGCAAAGTTTTAATAATGAGTTGGATAGCTCTTCTTTTGATGTGGATTGTTCCGATTTCAGCGAGTGCAAAAGGGGAAGATGATCTGAAAAAGGCCGATGCGGACATCCAACAAGCTATTCAATTAGCCGAAGGCGGTAAGGTAGAGGATGCATCTAAGCTATTCGACAAGTTTCAAGTAAACTGGCTTACGATAGAAGAAGGCATTAAAGCAACCTCACTGGCAGCCTATCAAAAAATCGAGCAAGCCATGGGAGAGGTTTCATTTGCCACTCTGAAACAGCCCATTGATCAAACCAAGCTTACAGATACATTGAAAGTGCTTCATGAATTAAATACAAGCTTCATCTCAGGTAAGCTGCAGGTAAAACAAGTTATACTATGCTTGATGCCACGACCATTTTGTTAAGAGAAGGACTGGAAGCCCTTCTTGTTATTATTGCTTTGCTAGGCTTTTTGACGAAATCAGGTCATGCGGATAAGAAGCGATGGATTTGGTATGGTGTAGGCGGAGGACTTTTCATTAGTATTCTTCTAGGGATTATCGTACAGCAATTGTTTTCCACAAGTGCTTTTGGTAACAACAACTTCCTTATTGCCGGTTGTACTGGAATATTTGCAGCGCTTATGTTGGCTTATATGAGTTATTGGCTTCACAGTAAATCTAATATTTCCAGTTGGCAGCAATACATACGTAATCAAAGCGTAAAAGCGTTAGCCACAGGTAGCCTTTTTTCACTAAGTTTGTTAGCTTTTCTAGCCGTTTTCCGTGAAGGGACAGAAACGGCGCTTTTCATGATTGGGATGGCATCATCAATCTCAATAACCTCTTTGCTAGGCGGTATTTTTATCGGGGTTGGGATATTAATTGTTGTTGCTTTCTTGATCTTGAAAATCGGAATGAAGGTGCCGATGCGTCCATTCTTCTTAATTTCAAGTGTGTTCGTCTTTTATCTTTGTTTTAAATTTGCAGGCATGGGGGTGCACGGCTTGCAATTGGCTGGTTACATACCTGCGACAGCAGCCTCATGGGTGCCGAGTTGGGAGTTTCTTGCCTTGTACCCAACGCTTGAGAGTGCAATACCTCAGTTTGTCCTTCTCATCTGTGCACTTTTTGCCGTACTAGTGGATGCACGTAAAACTATGCAACTCAGAAAAGCAACTTCGATCATTAATGAAAACTAGAATTTTGGAGGCTTTATACGATGAACAAACGAAAACAATTAATTATTTTAACAGCGGCAATAGCACTTGTAGCAGTAGGCTGCAGTAAAGCGACAACGACACCTTCGGCAACAACTGCTGCATCTCCCGTAGCAAGCCCTACGCCGAATGTAACAAAAGTGCCAGCGAAAGAAGGCGCAGCAGCTTTTCTAAAGACAATTGATGGTTTGAAAGGACAGATAGATCAAAAACAGGTGACTGATTCGAAAAAAGTATCTTCTTCCTTAGTAGTTGACTGGGCTACCTTTGAAGATGAGGTTAAACTGAAATATCCCGAGTTATATGTAAAAGTTGAGAAGTTTTTGGCACCATTAGAAGCAGGATTGACACAAGATAAGCTCGACTTTGCGATTCTGGGTCAGTTAAATGACGGTTTGAAAGGCGCATTAACAGAGCTAAGTACTTCATTAAATGAAAATAAAGGTGCAGTAAACGACGCTGCGATTTCAGGATCGCAAGCACTTCAAGATGCGACGAAGGCTTATAATGAATACGTACAAGACCAAGGAAATCAAATGGTCTCACTTTTGGAGCAATTAAATGCAGCTGTGAAAAGTGGCGATTTGAAAAAAGCGCAAGAAGCCTATGTTGCTTCGCGGATGCCTTATGAAAGAATCGAGCCTGTAATCGAAAAATTCAAAGAGCTTGATGGTGTTATGGACGCGCGTGTAGACGACTTTAAAGATGAAAAAGATCCTGAATTTACAGGCTACCATCGTATTGAGAACTTATTATTTGTACAAAAAACAGTAAAAGAGGCTGAGCCTTTTGCTGCTCGCTTACTCGAAGACGGTAAGAAAATGCAACAAAGTATTGCTGCAACTAACATCGAAGCGACAGATTTTGTTACTGGTGTTGGCGAGCTGATGGAAGAAGCACAGACTTCGAAGATTACGGGTGAAGAAGAGCGTTGGAGCGGTGCAACAGTACCTGTAATTAGAGCAAATGTAGAAGGCGCACAGCAAATCTACGATCTTGTAAAAGTCGAATTAAAGAAGAAAGACGCTGCGCTTGATGATAAAATTAGTAAAAGCTTATCAAGTGTTATCGAAGCTATGAATACCTTATCTCCAGTGGGAACGACATGGAATGATTTTGCGAAAATTGAACAATCGAAACAAGTCGATTTGAAAAATAAACTGGAAGCATTAGCAGAACCACTTGTAAAAATGCCTGGAACATTAGGGCAATAATCCATAAAGGAGTGTGACATCGCGATGGGAGATAAAATAAATCGTCGTACATTTCTAGGGATGACTGCTGCTGGTGCTGCGGGGTTGATTCTAGGAGACTTTATTGGCARGGAGCAGCAACATGAGCTTAATACTCCTGTAACAAAACAAGAGACTACGGATGATGGCAAGGCTGAAACGATTCCTTTCTACGGTACCCATCAAGCCGGTGTCATAACTCCGCAGCAAAACTTTGCAAATGTTGCAGCCTTTGATATTACCACAGATGATCGACAGCAATTACAGCAATTATTCAAGAGTTGGACGGAAATGGCAGCCACCTTAATGGAGGGAAAACCGTTAGCAGCAGAACCTCAGGAGGGTAAATTTCCTCCAGTAGACACTGGGGAGCAAATCGGACTGGCCACAGGCAAGCTCACGCTGACGTTTGCTGTTGGTAGTTCACTTTTTGAAAAAGAGGGAAAGGAACGTTTTGGACTTCGCTCGCGTAAACCTCAAGGTCTAACAGAGATGCCGATTTTCCATAAAGACTCTTTGCAGAAACAGTTAACACACGGGGATATTATTGTCCAAGCTTGTTCCGATGATCCTATGATATGCTTTCATGCAATTCGAAATTTGGCTAAAGCGGCGCGTGGAGTTGCACATTTGAGATGGCAGCAAACTGGTCAATTAGGTATTAAATCGGATGGCACAAAACGTAATTTGTTCGGCTTCAAAGATGGTACCAACAATCCTGCACTGAAAGACGAAGCTTTTATGAAAAATAACGTTTGGATTGATAGCGCGGATGGAGCTCCATGGCTTGCTGGAGGAACTTATATGGTCGTGCGCCGTATAAATATGCGAATTGAAACATGGGATCAACAGCCGTTTTCTAATCAGGAGGAAATAATAGGACGTCAAAAAGTGTCGGGTGCTCCGATGGACGGTAAAAACGAATTTGATCAACCTAGTTTCGTATCAGATTCTAAAGGTGATCATACGGCCTTAGATTCTCATATTCGACTCTCCAATCCAAGAGATGGTGAGAACTCCGAGCGTGAACGAATTCTTCGTAGGGGATATAACTTTATGGAGAATTTAGATAGTGTGGGAAGAATGAACGCAGGTCTCTTATTTGTATGTTTTAATAGAAATTTACAAACTCAGTTTGAGTCCATTCAAAAGCGTTTAACAAACCCTAAAATGCCCGATCAAATGTTATCTTACACGACCTCTACAGGTGGAGGGTACTTTGCAGTACTTCCTGGTGTAACAAACAAAGACAGCTATTTGGGACAGAATTTATTTAGTTAAATTTTATAAGTAAAAAACGAGAGACATATGTCTTTCGTTTTTTTTTTATTTCATATCGGTATATGAATAGTTCTCATTTAATTCTCATCTTTTATTGTTACAGTAGGGAAGCGAGAATTAACAAAGGGTGGTTTTACTGACAGATTTGCCTGGAAAAATACGATTGAGGTGATTTCATTGCATCAGTTAATTGAATGGATTTCAAATCATGCTATAGGACTAGTCACGAGTTACGGAGTTTTGGGAATCTTTATTGGGATGTTAGTTGAAAGTGCTTGTATTCCGATTCCAAGTGAAGTTATCATGCTTTTTGGAGGTTTTTTTATTCAAAAAGGTGCCTTTAATTACTTTGAGGTTGTTAGCGCGGGTGTATTAGGCAATTTAGTAGGATCTATCCTTATTT
>NZ_JBFTQB010000611.1:0-4023 GCF_056398785.1 Paenibacillus sp. 01T422
GTTATCTTCACCTTTTGAACCAGAGAAATATAAAGATGAATATCGGGGACGTTTGTTAGAGGCTATCGAACACAAAATTGCAGGAGAAGAAGTGCAAGCCGCACCTGCTCTGCAAAAAACGAGCGTTATCGACCTTATGGCTGCGCTGCAAGCTAGTCTGGACGCCACCAAGTCCGATGACGGCACAGTGACGTTGGAGCCTGATGCGACTGTTACCGAGGAAAAGAAACCAAAAGCCAAGCCACGCGCCAAAAAAGCGAAGGAACCTGTCACATAAATAGCATGTAGAAAGCCTGTCCGGTTGCTGTTAACCGAACAGGCTATTTTTTGCGGATTCGAAGGGAAACGCCAATTGCACATGAATAACACGAACGCTAACGATTACGATAACGCGAACTCAAACGCACATAACAAATTAGATTTGTTTAAAGGTGCACTCCTCGGGAGATACGGAAACAATGGATTGAATACTTGGCTGGCGTAAATTTCGATCTCGCGTCCAGGCCATATAATTGATTTTGACCGTGATGCGGGGCTGGATCCAGATGGCTTCTTTGGACCTTTCGGGCGTATTTGTAAACGGTCTTTTCTCCAAAACCATTTTATCTGTGACTTCCGTCAGTGATCTCCAATCGCTTTGCGTCAGCTTTCCGGTTCCAGCATGGCCTATGTACCAAAGCTCCCCGGCGTCGTCATAAAGCCCCAGCATAACAGCATTAACCAAGTTCCCTCTTTTCGTTACCCCGCCCACAACAGCAACTAGATCATGAATAATTTTCTTTTTCATCCATCGCTTATCTTTGCCGTTAATTTGGTATTTGCTGTTTAAATCTTTGATCACGATACCTTCCATGTCATGCTGTTCCATAACGGCATATAACGAGGCAGGATCGGAATGATTGGGAACAAGCTGAATCATCTCACTCGTTGAGATCACTTTAGATAAAAGCTGCTGCCTCTGTTGTAGTGGTTGATCTACCACCCATTTCCCATCCTGATACAGGATGTCAAAAATCATATAGACGACGGGGACTGTCTTTAAGAGCTGCGGAATGTTTTTGGAATTTCTGACCCCATCTCTTCGCATGATTTCGTGGAAGGATGGCTTTCCATCTTTGAGTGCAATAATTTCCCCGTCTAAAATGACTGATTTGGCTTTGCAGTAGGATGAAATGTTCGCAATCTCCGGGTATTGCATCGTTCGATCGTTTAATCTCCGGTTGATGAGACGGACTTCGTTGCCATCGAAATAGGTAAGCATTCTGACGCCATCCCATTTGATTTGCGCCACCCAGTCGCCAGACTCAGGCAGTGCTTCTGTGCTAATCGGCTCGAAAGGAATTACAGGCGTTAGTTCCATACATTCCTCCACTTGTTTAATCGGTATTCTTCATTATTTCCATCCTTGGGAAAGAAAACACCCATCAGTCTAAGGCTGGTGGGGTGTTGTAATTGATGAGATGCTGCGCTATAGGTCCATGGGTCGTTTTGCTGGCGAGTTGGTAGCGGGTAACATACTATTAACGCCGATTTCTCCTGTTATTTCGCACGATATTTCCATTTTTCGGAGAATAACTGGATTTTCTACCGCTAATTTCACCGAATCTAGCAGCTTTCGGGTAGCTACCGACGATTTAGCTGGAGTTTCTACCTCTATTTCATTCTCTGCCACTGAGCAGCGCAGATTAGCGGTAGATTTTCCAGCTATTGCGGCTCCAGCTGAGGCTGGGGCAGGAGCGGTCGGGGCAGCCAGGGCTGGGGTGGTCGTGGCGGCTGGGGCTGGGATGGTGGGGGCAGCCGGGGCTGCGGTCGGGGCGGCCGGGGCCGGGGCGGCGGCTGGGGCGCCTTATGGTCTTCCCCGCGGGACTCGGCAGCTAGGTGAGTGTTGGATTATTTATCAGTAACGCCGATTTCTCCTACTATTTCGCACGATATTTCCACTTTTCAGCAAATTACTGGATTTTCTACCGCTAAGTTCGCCGAATCTAGCAGATTTCGGATGCTACCGACAATTTAGCTGGAGTTTCTACCGCTATTTCATTCTCTGCCGCTCCTTCTCCATTGTGATGAAGGAAACCATTCATTCCCACATGTACAACAAGCTGATTGAGTCTCAGCCCAGAACGTTCTCCTTGTGCCAGCCGACATCTTGATCGGCTACGTGTCTTCCGCCCACTTTGGCTTCATCCTGGAATGGATCCGAGGCGGTCGACAACAAACCCCGGCTGAGCTGGCCAAATATATGTGTAATATCATGTACCATGGCCCACTGCGAGCACTAGGTTTCCAACCGCCTAAGACGACATAAAAAAGAAACTACAGAACGCTATTTCGGCAAAAGCGACGAAATAACGGCCTATAGTTTCTTTAACTGGCACTTTTGCGATTAACGAACAAAACTAAACCAAACGAGATCACAATAATCGCTCCTGCCCAGCACCATGCGAGGGTCTGGTTCCCCGACTCCACGGCGATGTAGATAGCTGTAGGCAACGTCTGCGTCTTATGCGGTATGTTCCCCGCAATCATGAGGGTTGCGCCGAACTCACCCAACCCCCGGGCAAAGCCTAGTATGTACGCAGCGGTTATCGAGCGCCACGCAAGTGGCAGTGTGATGTAACGCAGCACCTGCCACTCCTTCGCACCCGATGACCTTCCTGCATCCTCAATGTCTCTGCTAACGGAGGCAAAGCCTGTTTTCATCGTCTGATACACCAGCGGGAAAGCTACCACAATCGAGGCGATGACGGCAGCACCCCATGTGAAAATAACGGACTGATTGAATAACATCTCCATCCCTGCGCCGATCCAGCTCTTTTTGCCGAGAACCACCAGCAAGATGAAGCCAACAACGGTCGGCGGCAGCACCAATGGCAGTAGAATCGCCGTTTCTACGAAGGACTTCCCACGGAAGCTTCGTCTCGACATTCCCCAGGCTGCCAAGCCGCCAAGGACAAGGACGAATATACTGGAAACCGCCGCTACTTTCAGAGAAAGCAGGATTGGATCAAGGAATTCACGCCAAGAGATTTGTTCGATCATTTCGGAATCGTGAAACCATATTTAACAAAGATATCCTGCGCTTCTTTCGTCTGAAGGTAGGCATAGAAATCCGCAGCCTCTTTGCTGTGCTTAGTTGCTTTCACAATACCTGCCGGGTACTCGATAGGCGTGTAAGTTTTGGAATCAACACTTAAAGCAACTTTCACTTTTTGAGAAGTCAGCGCATCGGTTTTGTAGACGAAACCAGCTTCAGCATTTCCTGATTCTACATAGGTCAACACTTGACGGACGTCTTTCCCCTGTACGATTTTGGCTTGCAGCCCATCCCAAAGTTTGGATTGAGTCAGTGCTTCTTTGGCATAGCTCCCTGCCGGAACCGTCTGCGGTTCGCCAATCGCAACGTGTTTAATTCCTTCAGCTGTCAAATCTTCTGCTTTCTGAACAGCTACTTTGCCGTCTGCCGGTACAACGAGTACTAATTCGTTGATTAGCAAATTCTTTTGCTGTGAGGCATCAATCAACTGTTTGTCTACGAGTGCTTTCATATTTTTGGTCGCTGCGGATAAAAATACATCAGCTGGCGCCCCTTGTTCAATTTGCTGTTGAAGCGCTCCAGAAGCGCCAAAGTTATAGTTAAGTTTAATTTGTTTATTTTTACCTTCATAGCTTGTTTGAATTTCTTTCAGGGCATCCGTTAAGCTGGCCGCTGCAGAAATGGTCAATTCCACTTTCTCTGCTGGTGTTGCTGCCGGTGCTGGTGACGGTGTAGCTTGCGTTGTTGTCTGTGCAGTTGCCGCTGGAGCAGTTGCCGCTGGTTCTTTGGTGCTTGCGCACCCTGTGAACAAGATTGAAGCGATAACTAGAAACGATAAAACATAACCAAATAGTCCTTTTTTGAACAAAATAACCCCTCCATCATCATTTTTATATCTATTTAAATATAAATAGCATGGTTTAGTTTTATTCTATTATATAATCATTCATTTTTCTAGAACTGATTGATATTGTCTTGCTCCATAT
>NZ_JBFTQB010000612.1:0-6905 GCF_056398785.1 Paenibacillus sp. 01T422
CGGCGTACCTATTACGATGGTAACGGCTTATGATTACCCGTCAGCTCGCTTGTCGGAAGAAGCCGGCATTGATGTGATCCTCGTTGGAGATTCACTAGGGAATGTTGTATTGGGATATGATTCGACCCTTCCTGTGACGCTCGATGACATGGTCTATCATACACGTGCCGCGGTGCGTGGGGCTTCGAACACGTTTATCGTAGCGGATATGCCATTCTTTACGTACCACGGAAGCCTGGACACCACATTAAAAGGTGTCGCTCGATTAATGCAAGAGGGTGGAGCGAAAGCGGTAAAACTCGAAGGCGGAGTTGAAATCGCCGCGACGGTCAAAGCCATCACAGAGGCTGGCGTTCCTGTTGTTGGCCATCTTGGTCTAACGCCGCAGTCCGTTCATCAGCTTGGCGGTTTCCGCGTTCAAGGCCGCAGCTCCGAGCAAGCGGAGAAACTACTAAGTGATGCCAAAGCCATTGAGGAAGCGGGTGCTTGCGCAATTGTGCTGGAGCTCGTTACCGATGAGCTCGCTGAATGGATCACCAAGCAGTTGTCGATTCCGACAATAGGCATTGGGTCTGGGGTTCACTGCGATGGGCAGGTGCTTGTCTACCATGATCTATTACAGTATGGTTCTGACAGCGCGCCCAGAAAGTTTGTAAAAGCTTACGCGAATATCGGGGAAACTATTCGTGAAGGGATTCGTGAATATGTAAAAGAAGTGAAGGAGCGCTCGTTCCCCGCACAGGAAAATACGTTTCACATGGATAATGATGTAGTTCAATATTTGTACGGCGATAAGGAGTAGTGAGYGGCCATGAAAGCGATCCAGACGATGGAAGTGATTCATTCGATAGCCGATTTGCGTTCTCGTATTGGCAAATACCGACGTAAGAATGATGGATCTGTAGGTTTTGTGCCTACAATGGGTTATTTGCACGAAGGCCACGCCAGCCTGCTGYGTAAAGCGCGCTCCCAGAGCGGGCTTGTGGTATTAAGTATTTTTGTCAATCCGCTGCAATTTGGACCTGGAGAGGATTTTGAGCGCTATCCGCGCAACACGGAGCGAGACCTTGAGGTTGCTGAGGCAGCCGGCGCAGATCTGGTTTTCATGCCCACGGTGAGTGAAATGTATCCGACTCCGACGCGCACGACAGTTGCTGTGTCAGGAATTACCTCGAGGCTCTGCGGAGCATCGAGGCCAGGACATTTTGACGGCGTTGCGACGGTGGTTTGCAAGTTGTTCCACATCGTACAGCCTGATCAAGCATTTTTTGGACTAAAAGATGCCCAGCAAGTTGCCGTGATTAAGCAGATGGTGCTAGATCTGAACTTGCCGGTCGAAATCGTACCATGCCCAACCCTGCGCGAACAAGATGGCCTCGCCATGAGTTCACGTAATGTGTACTTATCAGAAGATGAGCGGAAGCAAGCGTTAGTCCTTTCGCAAGCTTTGGATAAAGCCAAAGAATTCGTGCAAGCTCGAAATAGCTTCAATGCTACCGAACTTCAAAGCCTGGTAAGCAGCCATATCGCGACAGCGCCATTAGCTGTAATTGATTATGCGGAAGTACTTACTTTTCCGACCTTGGAACCTTTTGAAAACAGCACTCATACCGATTCAATCATTATTGCTCTTGCCGTTAAATTCGGTAAAACACGCCTAATCGATAATGTCATTTTACAATTAAGGAAGTGAAGTTTATGTTTCGCACTATGATGAAAGCTAAGATACACCGCGCTACTGTAACTGAAGCGAATTTGAACTACATTGGAAGCATCACGATAGATGAGGATTTGCTTGATCTTGTTGATATGCTGCCTAATGAGAAAGTGCAAATTGTTAATAACAATAACGGCGCACGCCTTGAAACGTATATCATTGCAGGTCCACGCGGGACTGGGGTTGTCTGTTTGAACGGAGCCGCGGCTCGTTTAGTGCAAGAAGGCGATACAGTCATCATTATGACGTATGCGACTATGACCGACGAAGAAGCCAGGAAGCATCAGCCTACTGTTGCGATCATGGGAGCAAATAATAAAGTAGCCCAATTGTTAAAAGCAGAGGAGCATTCCACCATCCTTTAAGATGGTCGCTTCCATGCATGAAATCGGCTCTGTTTACAAAGAATGAGGGTAAGCTTTCGAAGCAAAGGTGGGATGCCAAATGTTTAAGCATTTATTTTCCACAATGAACGAGGTTTTGGAAGAAATCCAAAAAGAATATCCGAATAGTGATGTGGAGAAAAGAGCGGAGCTTGACGAACAATTGCAAGTGTTGAAAACAATGAGCGATGAGTTCATTGAGGCGTGGCTGCTTTTTGAGGAGAAACTGGGAAAGTTTTATGGGGCCGTGCCGATCAGTACCCAAACCCTTCATAAAGAACTGATGGATCTCGATCTGTCCGGGAAGCAAACGGATGAATTTGTCCGGGGGCAAGGGTACTACAAGCTTTACATGTATGATCAAGCGATCAAGGAGTTTGAAGTCTTGATTCGCAGGCAGCCTGATTTCTTGTTGGCAAGGGTCTATTTGGCGATGGGGCATCTGCGTAAAGGGGAGTTTGGGGAGGCGTATAGGCACTTCAAATTCCTACTGCCTCTAACGGATAACTCCAAGATGAAGGCTATTTCCTACAACGCCATGGGAGTCATACAGGTGCAGAATCAGAATATAGAAAAAGCTTTCGAGTATTTTCAAAAAGCGTACCATACAGATCCCTCATGTATGGAGCCTCTCATCAATCTGGACGAGTCCTAAAACCAATGTGACGATCTAGGTATTCCCTTTTCCTAATAAGATTTGGTATGCTAGGAGAAGTGCAGGACGAAGGGATTGAAGATACACGTCATGAAATTTGCAGTTTTGGATTTTGAAACGACAGGAAGTCAGCCTGCGGATGAAATCATCCAAGTTGGACTGGTCATTATAGATCAATTTCAAATCATCGACAGGTATACTTCTCTGGTTAATCCAGGGATTGGTATACCTTCTTCCATTACAACACTTACTGGCATTACTGATGAGATGGTTGCTGATGCTCCCACGCTTGATCAAGTGATGTCGGATATGTTTCCACTTTTGTTTGATTGCGTGCTCGTTGCGCACCATGCAGCTTTTGATGTTTCCTTTTTGCAAAAGGGACTGACCAAAACCGGTTACCCGCCATTCTCAGGCCGAGTGCTGGATACGATGGATATGCTCCGCATATTATTTCCATCTATTTCCAGTCTTCAATTGAGCATGGTAGCCGGTTTGTTTGGCATTGACCATGAACGTCCACATCAGGCTGACAGTGACGCGGAGGTTACCGCAGAAATCTGGATTAGATGTCTGGAAAGGCTGATTGGCCTGCCTCTCCTTACGGTGCAGCGGTTACAGCATATTTTTGAAAATAGCTCCAGCGATTTAGGTTGGTTTTTGGATGAAATATGTCTATATAAAGAATCGATTACAAGCATAGATACGGATACGAATCGCTATTTCCGCCAATTTACGCTGAATGTAACGGATTGGGGAGAAGAGGATGACATCCGCGGGATATCTGACGAAGGCGGACTAGGTGCTTCCTTCAAAGAATTCCAACAAGGCTTGAAATTAGCGCTTCAGCAGAAGTTTGAAGTTTTCGAAGAGCGGGAATCGCAAGAGCAAATGATCTACGAAGTAGAGAAATCGCTTGAGAACGATCAACATTTGATGATCGAGGCGGGAACAGGCACAGGGAAATCGCTTGGCTATTTGATACCTGCACTTTATTATGGCATCAAGTACGAGAAGAAAGTGGTTGTTTCCACACATACGATTAATCTGCAAGAGCAGCTCAGAGAGCGGGATATTCCGCTGCTGAAAGAGATTTTTCCCGTTCCCTTTAAAGCAGCGGTACTGAAAGGTAGAAGTCACTATTTGTGCTTGCGCAAATTTGAGACGAAACTGACAACCCGTGATTATGAGAATGGCAAAGAAGATCCGGTCACGGCGGCGCAAATGGTCGTGTGGCTGAGCGAAACGGAGCATGGGTTGATGAGGCGCATCATTTTGAAGAAGTAGCCAGCAAACATCTCGGCATCGAGCTGCACTCCTCGGCAATGTATCATTCGTTGACCTGGCTTTACAAAGATAATCGGAGCGGACAACTGCCCATGCTGCGGTTTCGGCTGCAGAAGTCAGATGAGCAGCAAGAACGTGCAGCGGCATGGAGCCATACGATTGATGGGCTCTTCCCCAAAATTGTGCAGATGAAAGAGGACTGGGACCGGCTGAGCGAGTCGCTCTATGAGTTGGTATCTTCCAAAAGCGACCCGTCGCAAACGGAGAATTCCTCGTATGTTTTGCGTATGAAGCCGGAGACATTGCCTCCTAATTGGCACGAGCTGATGACAATGGAGGACAATATTTATCTGAATGCGAATGATTTGCTTCGCACGCTTGATAAATTGTTGAGCGATGTGAAGGAACATCAAGAGTCGTTCGGGGTTCAAGGATTAGTGACGGACCTTAACGGAACTGTGAAGGAGCTTTATGAGCATCGTGATGCTCTTCATTTCTTCATGAAAATGGCAGATGAGGGTTATGTGTACTGGATGGAAGCCGGGACTTATGCTAGAGCGAAGTCGCTTCAGCTTATCTCTGTTCCGACGGATGTCAGTGGCCTGCTGCAGCAGCATTTCTTTGAGACGAAGGAAAGCATCATCATGACCTCAGCGACGTTGTCCGTGAATAAATCCTTCCAGTATTCAGCTGATCAACTAGGGCTGGTGATACCGCAGGATGAAGAGAACGGTAAGCTGAAAACTGTTCAACTGGCTTCTCCTTTTAATTATCGAGAGCAGGCTTTGGTTGTTATTCCAAGGGACTTTCCTACGATTAAAGGAGCGGGAGATCCTGTTTTCATCGCATCGCTTATTGAATCGTTAAGTGAAGTAGCTATCGTGACCAAAGGTCGAATGCTGATCTTATTCACATCCAATCGGATGCTCAAGCAGATTTATGCCGGGATGAAAGACTATTTGAAAGCATACGGGATTACTGTGCTCGGTCAAGGGGTTGACAGCGGCAATCGCAGTAAATTAACCCGTATGTTCCAGGACAACAAGATGTGTGTGCTGCTTGGCACTAGTTCGTTCTGGGAAGGTGTTGACATCCCTGGTGATGCGCTAAGCTGTTTGGCCATTATCCGGCTGCCGTTTCAACCTCCGAATCATCCGCTTGTCGAGGCGAAATGCGAAAATATTAAGAAGCGGAATGAGAATCCGTTCATGAAGTTTTCGGTCCCACAGGCCGTCATCCGCTTTAAACAAGGCTTCGGCCGGTTAGTTAGACGCGCATCTGATAAAGGGATTGTGATCATCTATGATACGCGTGTCATTGAAACCTTTTATGGCAAGCACTTCCTCTACTCACTGCCAGGACCCAAGATCGAGCATATGACTACGGAACAAATGTTACCAAGGATTGAGCAGTGGATGGGGGAGGCGCAGAAATGAAATCACAAAAAATATCGGAAGCAGTTGTTCGCAGGCTGCCGATTTATCTTCGGTTCCTTAACGAGCTTGCTATGAAAAATGTCGCAACGGTGTCTTCGCAGGATTTGGGTCAAAAACTTGATCTGAATCCGGCTCAGATTCGGAAGGATTTGGCTTATTTCGGAGAGTTCGGCAAAAAAGGCATTGGTTACGATATTGCTTATTTGATCGAGAAAATTAGACAGATTCTGAAGCTGGATCGGCACATTCAAGTTGCGCTTGTTGGAGCGGGGAATCTTGGCCGCGCATTATGCAATTATAATACTTATCTGCGAAATGATATGAAGATTGTTGCTGTTTTTGATGCGATGCCCTCCAAAGCAGGAGAGACCATCAATAATTTGACGGTTCAACCGATGGCGGATATGAAAACTGTCTTATCGGAGTTAGGCGTGCGGATCGGAATTATCACAGTTCCTGCTAGCGAAGCTCAGAATGTAGCCAACCAATTTGTTGATTGCGGAATTGAAGCTATTCTGAATTTTGCTCCAGTGATTATTAAGGTTCCTCCGGAAGTGCGTGTGCATTACGCGGATTTCACTACGGAGCTGCAAAGCTTAGCTTACTATTTAGATTAATATTCAAAAAAAAGAACCTGACATAGGGAATCACACCCTGGTCAGGTTCTTTTTCAATTAAAGAATCAGTCTGAAGATTAGGAAGTAGAGACTGTATGCAAGCGCAATGCTGATCGGTATGGTAATGACCCAAGTAATCAACATGCGGCTGACGGTTCCCCACTGAACTTCATGGAATCGCATGACACTGCCTGTCCCAATAATGGCGGAGGAAATAACATGTGTTGTTGATAACGGTTTGCCGATATGGGTGGAGAACTGAATAACAAGTGACGATGTTAGATCGGATGCGAATCCGTTAATCGGTTCGATTTTTACAATTTTTCCGGATACGGTTTTAATAATTTTCCATCCACCGATCGATGTGCCTAATCCCATAGCCAAGGCTGCTGAAATTTTAACCCAGAGAGGGACGTCGAGCGTTGTTTGCACATCGGCTGCGACTAGACCGAATACGATAATACCCATCGCTTTCTGTGCATCATTACCGCCATGTGAATAGGAAAGTAAACCGGCAGATATAATCTGTAAAGTCCTGAAAATACGATTGAGCTTGGATCTTGATGTATTACCGGACCATATGACGATATATTTGATCAGAAGCATGATGAGGTAACCAAGGCCGAAGGCAATGATAGGTGAAAGAATCAAGATGATAATGATTTGTGTAAAACCGCTCCAATTCACGGAGTGTACACCAGCACCAGCGATAACCGCACCGGCAAGCGCTCCGAGCAAGGTGTGCGAAGAAGAGGAAGGAATGGCAAGATACCATGTCAGCAGGTTCCATATAATCGCCGCGAGCAGGGC
>NZ_JBFTQB010000613.1:0-4696 GCF_056398785.1 Paenibacillus sp. 01T422
GTGCTTTAAAAGGTTCATGGCTGTCCATGAAGAGGATTTGTAAATGTCACCCGTTTCATCCAGGTGGAATTGATCACGTACCACCGCGGCCGGAAAAATTAATTCATAACGATCAGTCAGCTTGACAGGTGGCACTTTTTTTCGATATATTTGCCTTAAGATGTTATATATGGATTCGATGAACGGATAAGTACAGATGGAGGCCTATGAACAGAGAGCCGGGTTAGGTGAAAGCCGGTATAGGAGTAAGTTTGGAAGATGGTCCCGGAGAATAAGCCTTCGAGCGGCTCAGACTGCGTATTAGAAGTGATAATACGTAAGATGGGAGTAAGCTGGCTTCGTGTCCCAGCGTTAATGGGCAAGTCGTTATAGACTTACTGAGCCCCGAGCTTGTGAAAGGCGGGGGAACCTGGGTGGTACCGCGTGAGTTCAGCTCTCGTCCCAAGATGGATGAGGGTTTTTTGTGTTTTCTACTTTTAGCTAGGAGGAATTTTGGATGACAACGAATTCAAAAACGTTTTACATCACGACGCCCATCTATTATCCAAGTGATAAGCTGCACATCGGTCATGCCTACTCAACGGTGGCAGGCGACGCTATGGCGCGCTATAAAAGACTTCGTGGCTTTGATGTAAGGTACTTAACGGGTACAGATGAACATGGACAAAAAATTGAACGAAAAGCGCAAGAGAAAGGAACAACACCACAGGAGTTTGTAGATGGTATTGTTGCTGGAATTAAGGATTTATGGAGCAAACTCGACATTTCGTATGATGATTTTATCCGTACTACGGAAACTCGTCATAAGGATGCGGTTGGAAAGATTTTTCAAAGGCTGCTTGATCAAGGTGATATTTACTTAGGGGAATACGAAGGTTGGTATTGTATTCCGGATTAATAATTTCATTAAGCCAGGACTTGAGGATTTGGCTGTTTCTCGGACGACGTTTGATTGGGGGATTAAAGTCCCAGGAGATCCTAAACATGTGATTTATGTTTGGATTGATGCTCTTTCTAACTATATTACTGCACTTGGATATGGTTCAGATGATACGAGTAATTTTGAAAAGTATTGGCCTGCAGATGTTCACTTGATGAGTAAGGAGATTGTTCGCTTCCATACGATCTATTGGCCGATTATGTTGATGGCGCTTGACCTGCCTCTGCCGAAGAAAGTATTCGCTCATGGCTGGCTGCTAATGAAAGATGGCAAAATGTCGAAGTCCAAGGGGAATGTTGTTGATCCCGTGACGTTGATCGATCGATATGGGTTGGACGCGCTTCGTTATTACTTGATGCGCGAGGTGCCTTTCGGGGCTGACGGAACGTTCACGCCGGAAAGCTTTGTGGAGCGGGTCAATCATGACCTCGCTAATGACTTGGGGAATCTGCTTAACCGTACGATCGTGATGATCGATAAGTATTTTGCTGGCACGATTCCCGCTTATGTGGCGGGGGCTACCGAATTCGACGACAGTCTCTTGGAGACTGTTCAGTCTACGGTAGCGAAGTATGAAGAAGCAATGGAAAAAATGGAGTTTTCCATTGCGCTCTCCGCCGTGTGGCAGCTGATTAGCCGCACGAATAAATACATCGACGAGACTCAGCCGTGGTCGATTGCGAAGGATGAAGCCAAGCGAGAAACACTTGGCTCCGTCATGTATGTGCTGGCTGAATCCCAGCGCATCTCGTCTGTACTGCTGCGTCCGTTCATGACGAAGACGCCGCAATTGATTTGGCAGCAGCTAGGCTTAGCTGCCGAGGATCTGCCGCGCTTAACCGCATGGGAAAGCGTGCAATCCTTCGGACATCTCCCAGCGGGTACTATCGTTCAAAAGGGAGATCCTATGTTCCCGAGATTGGACGCCCCGGTTGAGGTTGCGTACATTGTTGAAGCTATGGGCGGCGGATCTGCAAACGCCGCTGAAGAAGTGAAAGAAGCRGCACCCGCGGCTGCTGCTTCAACAGTGCCCGCGCCAGAGCCTAAGGAGGAAATCGGGATTGACGATTTCGCCAAGGTGGAGCTGCGCGTAGCTCAGGTAATATCGGCGGAGCCTGTGAAAGGCGCCGATAAGCTTCTAAAGCTGCAGCTCGATCTAGGATACGAGCAGCGTCAGGTCGTTTCGGGCATCGCGAAGTTCTATACGCCCGAGGAACTGGCTGGACGCAAGGTCATTTGCGTCACCAATCTCAAGCCAGCTAAGCTGCGTGGCGAGCTGTCTCAAGGGATGATCCTCGCGGCTTCGCACGGAGACCAGCTGACGCTGGCCACGGTTCCGGATTCGATGCCTAACGGCGCGATTGTTAAATAATCAAGCTAACACCCTTTCCCTATTTTTTCATAGGGCGAGGGTGTTTTTTTATCGTATGGGGGTTCACATAAGTGGGGTACTCTAAAGGAAACTAACCACGGAGTGATAAAGATGAGAGCGAGATATTTGTTGAAGTTGATCTGTATTTCGGTGATGGTTCTTGTTTTGACGTCTTGTTCTATTTTCGGCGGAGGTTCGGATAAAAAGAAAGAGGATGAGAAAGCAAAGAAAGAGTCAAAATCCAAAGCGTCGAGTACGAAAAAAGAAGATGATAGTATAATCAATCAAGAGTTAAAAAAACAATATGAGATGTACAACGAGATTATTCAATATAAGGTAAAACAAGAGAATAAGCTTATTAAGCAATCGGAAGAACGGCATAAGAAATTGAAAGAAGAAAGCAGCAAACCAGCGGATTCCAAGAATGAAAATGGTGCCGACAAGGAAGAAAAGAGTTCCTCCAAAGATGATTCAGAAAGTTCAAAGAAGGATGAAGACCAAGGGAAGCAGTAATTGAATTAAGGCCATGCTGTGACAATTCACAGCGGGTCTTTTTATTTTGCCTTCAAGATGTATTGACTTCAAGTAGGGGGACTCGTATAATCAATTCGTTAATAAAAAATATTACGATTTAGAACGCGAGTGGAGTGATTATTATGATACGTTCGAAATGGTTCATGTCCATAACCCTCATGGTTATTTTAACTGTTATATTAGCTGGATGCGGGACTGCTGCAAGCTCAAAAGCTAAGCTTGTTCAAGGGAAAGTTAATGTAGTTACTAGTTTTTATCCATTATATGAGTTTACTAGAGCAATTGGCGGAGAATACGTGAATGCCATTAACTTGGTTCCGGCCGGGGTTGAGCCCCATGATTGGTCTCCGAAGAGCAGAGACATCAAAAATATGACGCAAGCACAAGTTTTCGTGTATCAAGGAGCTGGATTTGAAGGCTGGGTGAAAGATTTTCTGGGAAGTCTATCACCAGACTCTACTTTAAGAGTTGTAGAAGCAAGTAAAGGGGCAGCTTTAATAAAAACTTCTGAAAATAAAGAAGAATTCGACCCTCATGCATGGCTTAGCCCGTTAAATGCTGTGAAAATGGCTAATAATATTAAAACAGCACTAATTAGCGCAGATCCAGCCCATAAAGATGCCTTCGAGCAAAATTATGCAAATTATGCAGCAAAATTAACTGACTTAGATGCTCGTTATAAAAAAGAGCTAGGGCAAACTTCGAAAAAGGAAATTGCCGTTTCTCATCAGGCTTTTGCTTATTTATGCCGAGATTATGGCTTGACGCAATTGTCTATTATGGGACTATCGCCTGACGCCGAGCCAACTGCTCAGGATCTTAAGAACATGAATGAATACATCAAAGTGCATAACTTGAAATATATATTCTTTGAAGAGCTTGTATCCGACAGGTTGGCGAAGACGTTAGCCAAGGATGCTAAGGTTGAAACGATGGTACTGAACCCTCTTGAAGGATTAACGGAAGAGCAAGCTAAAGCGGGCGAGGACTATATTTCGATTATGGACAAAAATTTGAAAAATTTAGTGACTGCCTTACAATAGAAAGGTAGTTCATTACGAGTCAGGGGTTATAAAAATGGAGATAAGCCATAAAGATTTCTGCCACAAAAGTATCGTGTCTATTGATGATGTATCCTTCTCATACGAAAACAAGAAGGTCATTGATAAGATTCGTTTTAACGTGCTTGAACGAGATTTTGTTGGTGTTATTGGCTCGAATGGCGCTGGTAAAACAACGCTGCTCAAAATGCTCGTAGGACTTCTCAAACCTACGAGTGGCGAGATCAGGCTGTTTGATAGTCCACTAAGCCAATTCAAAGATTGGGAACGCATTGGCTATGTTCCGCAAAAAAATGCATTCAATCCATTATTTCCGGCAACTGTGCGGGAAATTGTTTTATCGGGGATGTATTCGAAGAAGCGGATTTATCGCAGGTTGTCCAAAGCTGACCTGCAAAAAGCCGAAGATGCGATGCTCGCCATGCGCATCGAGGACTTGGCTGACCGCAAAATCGGCCAGCTGTCGGGTGGACAACAGCAGCGCGCTTTCCTCGCGCGCGCGATCGTGAACAACCCGGAGCTGCTCATATTGGATGAGCCAACCGTGGGGATCGATGCGGAGACGCAGCTCGGATTTTTCCGGATGATCCGCCACATGCACCAGCATCATCATATGACATTCATCATGGTGTCCCATGATATGGACATGATGCAGTCTTACTTAGGTACGGAGCCGCAGCAGGTTAGCGGCGGCATTAAGTTTCATGTGAAGCATACCCATGATCCCGAGGATTGCCGAGAAACGAATTTGACACATTCGATCGGCCAGATTCGTGAGATGATCGGAGT
>NZ_JBFTQB010000614.1:0-4000 GCF_056398785.1 Paenibacillus sp. 01T422
ATTCAAACACAGTTTGAATCGATCCAGAAAAGATTGACGAATCCGAAGCTGCCTGATCAAATGCTGGCTTATACGGATACGACTGGAGGAGGATATTTCGCCGTGCTTCCGGGCGTACCTTCCAAAGGATCTTACCTAGGTCAAAGTTTATTTACGTAACTGTTGTGGAAAGATACCGGAAGGCCACGTGGCCTTTCGGTTTTTTTTGATGAGCTTTGTTATAATTGAATTTTCCATCGCAGTAAATTGACTTTCCCAAGCATTTCCTACACAATGATGAAGGAATCCGCCTATATGGAGAGGATTTCGAACGTGATAGTGCAAGGTAAAGGAGACTATAACTTATGAAAACAACTTCACATATGGTTGAAAAAGAAATCGATGACCGTGCTGTGCTCGTCAGTCTGGTTACACAGAAGCAGAAGCGCAATGAAGAGCTGGCTGAGTACTCGCTTCAGGAATTAGTGAAGCTGGCTGAAACCGCAGGTGTGCAGGTTCTGGAAACCATGACGCAGAACAAAGAGACCAAGGATAGCAAATGGTTTATCGGCAAAGGAAAAGTCGATGAACTGAAGGCAATGCTCGAAGAGTTGGGTGGCAACACAGCGATATTTGATCAAGAGCTATCTGGTGCGCAAGTCCGTAATTTGGAAGCAGCCCTCGACGTCAAAATCATTGATCGCACACAGCTCATTCTTGATATTTTCGCCCAGCGAGCCAAGACGCGTGAAGGTATTATCCAAGTTGAACTGGCACAGCTCAGCTATTTGCTTCCAAGGCTTTCTGGTCAAGGGAAGAACCTGTCCAGACTTGGAGGCGGTATTGGTACGAGGGGTCCAGGGGAGTCCAAGCTGGAGACAGATCGCCGGCATATCCGAGGCCGTATTGACGAGTTGAAGGCGCAGCTTGAAGAAGTTGTTCGCCATCGCACCTTGCACCGGGAACGCCGGAAGAAAACCGGTGTATTCCAGGTTGCTCTGGTCGGCTATACAAACGCTGGCAAATCAACATTATTGAAACAATTAACGCAAGCAGACGTCTATATTGAGAACCAACTTTTTGCTACCTTAGACCCGACATCACGCACGATGGAATTGCCAAGCGGCAAGGAGATCGTTCTTACAGATACCGTAGGGTTTATTCAAAATCTGCCGCATGATCTCGTCGCTTCATTCCGTGCTACATTGGAGGAGGCCAATGAAGCCGATCTCATTCTCCATGTCGTTGACAGCTCAACAGATATGCGCAACGAGCAGATGCGCGTCGTAGGCGAGGTGCTTAAAGAGCTTGGCGCCCATCAGAAGGAACAACTGACACTTTTCAATAAAATCGATGCTTGTCCCCAGGAAGACCGAGAACTGCTGACTACCGAAGGGGAGTTTCTGAAGATTAGCGCTTTCGATCAAGCGGATTTGGAACGTCTGAGGATTGCTATTCAAGACAAGCTGATGGGGGATAGCAAAGAGTTTCGTATTCCGGCTGACAAAGGAGATATCATCTCTTTGATGTACCGAATCGGCGAAGTTCTTGAGACGGAAGTTGACGGTGAAGATATGCTGTTCAAGGTCCGAGTGAACAAAGATGATTATGTAAAGGTAGCCTATCAGCTGGTCGCTTATGATCAGAATCCACAGCATGAGGTTCAAGAGAACGAGGGAGAGATTTATTAATTATGCAATTCGGGGATAAAGTTATGTCGTTGATGGAAAGTGCAGAGCGTCAAGTCGAAAGCGCTTTTCGTCACATCGAAAAAACAATTGATCTTAATCAATGGAAAGTGATCAGCGCTTTTCAAAAACATAAAGTAAGTGATTACCATTTCGCCTCCTCAACTGGCTATGGGTACAACGATCGCGGTAGAGAAGTGCTTGATCTCGTGTATGCGGATAGCTTTGGGGCAGAGGCTGCGCTTGTTCGTCCCCACTTTGTGTCAGGAACACATACGATTGGGACTGCACTGTTCGGTGTGCTTCGACCAGGCGAACATCTACTTTACATCACAGGGAAGCCCTATGACACCTTGCATAAAGTAATTGGCAAACCGGGTGATGGTACAGGCTCGCTGCAGGACTTCGGCATAGGCTATGATGAAGTAGCCTTGCTGGAGGATGGATCGCCCGACTGGGYGGCCATTGCTGCAGCTATTCAGCCGAACACGAAGGTGATCGGCATCCAACGCTCTCGCGGCTACTCGTGGCGTCCGTCGTTCACGACCAGGCAAATCGGCGAGATGGTCCGATTCGTCAAAGAAATAAACCCTAATCTTATCGTTTTCGTCGATAATTGCTATGGGGAGTTCACCGAGCTGCAGGAGCCGACGCAGGTTGGCGTCGACTTGATTGCCGGCTCACTGATCAAGAACCCCGGCGGCGGCATCGCCCCATCCGGCGGCTACATTGCCGGCCGGCAGGACCTCGTGGACCTCGCTGCCTATCGATTGACTGCCCCTGGTATTGGGGGCGAGGTCGGCGCCATGCTCGGTGCTACGCGAGCCATGTTTCAAGGGCTCTTCCTTGCCCCGCATCTGGTCGGGCAGGCGGTTAAGGGCTCGGTGTTCGCAAGCGCCGTATTCGAACAGCTGGGCTTCGAGAGCCATCCGCGTTGGGATGCGCAGCGAACGGATTTGATCCAAGCGATCCGCTTCACGTCCGCGGATCACTTGATCACGTTCGTGCAGGGCATCCAGAAAGCGGCTGCCGTGGATTCGCACGTGGTGCCGGAGCCGTGGGATATGCCCGGCTATGAGCATCCCGTCATTATGGCGGCCGGTACCTTCATCCAAGGCGGCAGCCTGGAGCTGTCTGCCGATGCACCGATTCGCGAGCCGTACATCGCGTACATGCAGGGTGGACTTACCTATTCACATTGTAAGTTAGGGGTGCTTACGGCAATCCAACATATGGTAGACAAGGGATTGCTTTGAAAAAATAAGTCTGTGAACAAACCTTACACTCCTTGACACGTTTTTGTTACTTAGGTACAATATAGGAGAGGTACTTAACTTTGCAGGAGTGATTAGCATGAGTGATGATATTCGTAGAAATATGGCGTTATTCCCAATAGGGATCGTCATGAAGCTGACGGATCTAACCGCACGACAAATTCGATATTACGAGCAGCATGAGCTTATTATTCCAGCCAGAACTGGCGGCAATCAACGACTCTACTCCTTTAATGATGTTGAACGACTTCTTGAAATTAAAGATTTGATTGAAAAAGGTGTGAACATCGCGGGGATTAAGCAGGTGCTCATCCCAGTCGATAAAGATTCGGAAGATGCTACGATTTTGAACGAGCATACGGAAGTTAAGCGTAAGGAACTAACCGACTCTCAATTGCACAAAATGCTGAAGCAGCAGTTGATAGGCGGGGGCAAGCGGCCAGATCAGGTTTCCTTGATCCAAGGACAGCTTTCCCGGTTTTATAAATAACACTCCGTAAGCGCTTGTAAAATGAGAGGAGAATGAACATGACCTACAACAACAATTATACCAAAGAAGATATTTTGCGCATCGCGAAAGAACAAAATGTTCGGTTCATTCGCTTGCAGTTTACGGACTTGATGGGAAGTATTAAGAACGTTGAGATTCCTTTCAGTCAACTTGAAAAAGCGTTGGACAACAAAATGATGTTTGATGGTTCTTCCATCGAAGGTTATGTGCGTATTGAAGAGTCAGATATGTACCTGTATCCAGATTTGGATACATGGGTTATCTTCCCTTGGGTAACTGAAAGCAAAGTGGCTCGCTTGATCTGCGATATCTACTTGCCGGATGGCCGACCATTCCCAGGCGATCCACGTGCGATTTTGAAAAATGCGCTGAAGCAAGCGGAAGAGCTAGGCTACACAGCGATGAATGTTGGTCCTGAACCTGAGTTTTTCTTGTTCAAAACCGATGAGAAGGGCAATCCAACGACAGAACTGAACGATCAAGGCGGATACTTTGATTTGGCTCCAATGGATCTTGGTGAAAACTGCCGTCGCGATATCGTGCTAACG
>NZ_JBFTQB010000615.1:0-3985 GCF_056398785.1 Paenibacillus sp. 01T422
GTGCAAGGAAGAGCGAATATCCCGTATCCCGCCAAATGGAGCGTTACCTTTCAATCGTTCTACATTTACCGCTTCATCGGTTGCTTGCAGTCGCAGCTTAACGAGTTCAAAATCTCCGATCGGTTCAAGATTCTGAACCGCGTCCTTCCCGAGAGAAGTCGCCGCATGGTGAGCTAGTTTATGTAAAATTTTCGCATATTCTAATGTTTTAATAATTTTCTTGTTCAACTGTCCCAACCTCATTTCTATCCTATATTATAAACCATTTTGCGTATGATTAGCTACGGAGACAATTGTTATATGGAAGATGCTGCCTACCATAATCTGTGCAAAAGTTGGATACACTAATTTGTGCACCTATTCCTTCTGCCAAAGGAATCGAAATAAATGTCAAACAAACCAAGCAAAGTTCAACAAAACATCTTTTCTAGTCATGAGAGCGCGTTAGTCTCATAGTAGAAAAAAGGAGGTTCTCGAATGCATCTTCTAGGACATCTGGTCAGGTTTATTGTGTCTGCTTTGGTATTAATGTTTGTAAGTTGGCTAGTGCCAGGATTTCAAGTCGGCGGATTCTGGAGCGCGTTTTTCCTTGCATTGGTCATTGCCATCGCCGCATGGATCATTGAAGGAATTTTCGGCAAGCAAATCACTCCCTTTGGCAGAGGAATCGTAGGCTTTCTGGTCAGCGCGCTGGTCATTTGGGCCGCCCAGTTTGTCGTAAGCAATGTTTCAACGAGCATCATAGGTGCGATTTTAGCCGCTTTAGTCATTGGGATCATCGACTTATTCATTCCTGTGAAAACCCCTTTCGAACAAGGGATCTCAGGAAGAGAAGACCGTCGATAAACGTATCAGTTTGTAGTCCTGATAGCCATGATAAAGCCCAAAAAAGATCGGTCTGCTGCGTATCCAATCGCCGGGCCGATCTTTTCCCTTTTCCACCCTATCCGAACTCTTTCACTAGTTTGTCACTGTTTTTTCCAAATGAGTGATGTACAATTGAGAGGAAAACAAATACATTTTATAGTCGGAGGGTATTATGAAAAAACTACTCGTTCTTTTAATGGGAGTTGCTGTAGTTATTGCGATCACTGCTTGTGGAAGCAAAGAGTCCAAGCCGGCAGAAACGACTTCTCCTGCTGCAACAACTCAAGCTGCTGGTGGTCAAAGCGTGGTTTTGAAAGCAACTAACTTCCAATATGACCAAGCTGAATATCACGTAAAAAAAGGTCAGCCTGTAACCATTACGCTTGATAACTCGCAAGGTGTCCACGGTGCAGCTATTAAAGAATTCAACGTTAAACTGGATAACAGCAACAAAACTTTTACTTTCACACCAGATAAAACGGGTTCATTTCCTATTACATGCTCCATCATGTGTGGAAACGGCCATGCAAATATGAAATCAACATTGATTGTTGATTAATAAAATGTCCTAAAGCCTTACCGCGGCAAACGCGGTGAGGCTTTTTTTATGTTGCGGAAATAATAAAAGCCGCCATTTTTCTATAAAAATAGAAATCGGCAGCTTTTATATGGGAATCCCTTGCTTCCAGAGCTCTTGCAGTTTACCTGCAATATTGGGTAATTCATTAATAAGATAAGGTGCTACTGCTGAGCTCGAGAGCAGCTTTTGAAGTCCATCCGATGGAATGATCGTGATCACGTTCACGGCAATAATGACGATTAAAAGTGCTTCAGCTAAGCCAAGCAGTGCTCCACTCCAACGATTAATGACGTTCAGTCCTGGTGTTTTAGCTAAAATATTTAATGCTCGTCCGATGAAGATCAGTGCGAATTTAACTCCAAAAAACAAGATAGCAAAGGCTATTGCATTCGAGATATAGGTATCAAGATTGAGGCCTTTTACGATAAATTCGTATTTCTGATAACTTTGATACGTAGGCAATGAGATCGCATTTTGAAGCACGGGTGCAAAATCCTTGTAAAAATAAAAGGCTACTAAATAAGCAAGTACAAACCCAGAGATGGATACAATTTGGGCAATAAACCCTCTAAAGTAACCAACCAGTAATCCCAAAGCGACTACCGCCAATAAGATATAATCTAATTTGTTCATGATCACTCGGCTTACCGGGCCGGGCTGTCTGTTTCAGCTAATTCAATCCATTCATTATACTCGTTCTGCAGCTTAGCGTATTCCTCACGCAGTTCTCTGTACTCTTCTTTAACCTGTTGAAGCTCCTTTTGCATGGCATCATCATTCAAACTCTGATTGATTAATACTTCTTTGTCACTGTTGTATTGTTCTTGAAGTCGCTCTTTTTCTTCTTCCAAATATTTGTTCAACAAGATTCTTTCTTGCTGCTGCTGAATGATCGTCTCAATTTGAGCATGGTAATGATGAATAATGGTAGATTTTTGACCTTCATACTGCTGCACTATGTTAGTTTGTTGATCTTGGAAATCTTTCACAAACTCTGCTTTGCCCTGCAAGTATTGCTGAACAAGCTCCTCTTTTTCTTGCTCAAACTTATGCTGAGCTTCAGTTGCCTGAGTTTTCTCTTGTTCCAACTGTTGTTCCAACTCTTGTTGCCATTCTAAATGCTGCTGTTTTTCTTGATCAAGCTGTTGCTGCATCTTATAAACTAGCTTCTTCTCTTGTTCGAGTTGTTGTTTGAACTGCTCGTTGCTCTGCTCAGCTTGGTCTTGCTGTTGTCTGGCTTGCTGTAATTGCTGTCTCAGCTGCTCTTGTTGTTGCTTGCCTTGTTCAATTTGTTGTTTGGCTAGTAAATACTGTTGTTTCTCTTGTTCAAGCTGTTGTTTCATTTGCTCTCGAATAAGAGTGACTTCCTCATTCTGCTGACCAGCTTGTTGTAATTGCGTTTCCATTTGTTCTTGTATTTGCTTGTTTTGTTCGATCTTCTGCTGGAGTTCTAGTAGCTGCTGCTTCTCCAAATCAACCTGTTGCTGCGTCTTAACAACCAGCTTTTTCTCTTGATCGAGTTGTTGTTTGAGTTGTTCGTTAAACTGCTTGGCTTGGTCTTGCTGCTGCTTCGCTTGCTGCAATTGCTGTCTCAGCTGCTCTTGTTGTTGTTTGCTCTGTTCGATTTGTTGTTTTGCAAGCAAGTGCTGCTGTTTCTCTTGATCAAGCTGCTGTTTCATTTGCTCTTGAATAAGAGTGACTTCCTTATTCTGCTCGCCAGCTTGTTGTAATTGCTGTTCCATTTGTTCTTGTATTTGCTTGTTTTGTTCGAGCTGCTGTTGCAGTTCTAGCAGCTGCTGCTTTTCTTGTTCAAGCAATTGCTGTGCTTCTATAACCTGTTTTTTCTCTTGTTCGAGCTGTTCCTCAAGTTGTTGTACAATTTGCTCGTTAAGCTCTTTAGCCTGAACTTGCTCTCCTTGAGCTTGCTGCAGTTGTTGACTCAGCTGCTCTTGTTCTTGTTTGCCTTGTTCAAGCAGCTGCTGCGCTTGCGTTAGTTGCTTTTTCTCCTGTTCAAGCTGTAGCTTGATTTGTTCATGAACCTGCTTCGCTTGGTCTTGTTCTTGTTTAACTTGCTGCAATTGCTGTCTCAACTGCTCTTGTTGTTGTTTGCCTTGCTCGATTTGTTTTTTCGCCTGCTGATGCTGCTGTTTCTCTTGATCAAGCAGCTGCCGCGTTTGGGTAGCCTGCTTTTTTTCTTGTTCTAGCTGTTGTTTGATTTGTTCATGAACCTGTTTCGCTTGATCTTGCTGTTGTTTCGCTTGATCTTGCTGTTGTTTCACTTGATCTTGTTGCTGTTTCATTTGATCTTGTTGCTGTTTAGCTTGCTGTAATTGCTGTTTGGTTAACTCCTGCTCTTGTTTACCCTTTTGTACTTCTTGCTGGAGCTGTTCCTTTTGCACTTGCGTTTGGTCTAACTTAACTTTTTGTTCACCCATGAGTGTCTGCTGTTTATCGTAATCATGCTTCAATTGGTTGTATGTAACGTTCACTTTCTCATAGGCAGCCTTGGTCGCCTCTTGCTCTTTCTGTGCTGCGCTC
>NZ_JBFTQB010000616.1:0-3982 GCF_056398785.1 Paenibacillus sp. 01T422
TCAAACCTCTCCTCCTTTCCTACTTATTTTTGTGGAAGTTGTAGAGTACTCCATGATAAATAAAGAAAGACAATAGCTATGATAGTATTGGGGATGATTATTGAATTTATATTTCAATGTCGTTGGCCGCCTTTTATAATGATCGATTTGATTTTCTAAACAATGCAATTCAACTCATTTGGGACATTATACCATTAAATCCAAGAGGTTTGATGTATTGATATTGAAAGAAACGACTAGTTCCCTGTTGGGTACTAGTCGTTTCTTCTTAAATATTCTATTAAATTTCCAGAATTTGATATGCACCTAACTCCTCAGCCAAAGTAATCGCCTGCTGCATATCCTCATGCTGACTAGACCAATGCCAGCTCCCGTACCTGCCAATACTGTAGATGCCGTGTTGCCGCAAGTAGTTTTGAATATGAGTAGTGACCATAATATCCGGCAAGCAATAATTATGTTCCAAATAAATTGGCTTTAAGGTAATGATATCCCGTTTGTCCTCAATAATACCGATCTCGATAAGGTCATTTATGACTTCCGGCACTAAGTTCAAAGCCTCATCCTGGTTCTTAAAATACAGCGGCGAGCATTCTACATACATAGAACTATAGCCATTAGGCGCCATTTCAGATTCAACGTTACTATAGAAACCGATTCTATAAAAGCGATACTTCAAATCGGATATATAAATCCAGCTTTTGTTGGCATGCATCGGATTTCTCTTAACACCCATATTGATAATTAGCCCTCTACTCGATTGCAATTGCCGGGATAAATGCGCAATCTCACTATCGACATCGACGATGGTATCTATCAATTTAGGCAGTGGAATAGTCGACACAATGGTTTCCCAAGATGAAACCTTGTTATTTATGGTAATCGTTCTTTTATCCAAATTTATCGATTGTACGTGGGAATTAAATTGAATTTGCTTATTTCGAGCCAAGTGATTGGGAATCGCCGATGCCCCTAAATGACCTTGCGGATAGTAAAAATAATGATTATAACCCTCTATGCTCTGGTTCGTGCGAACATTTCTGACTTTTTCATATTTGCCGATTTGGATTTGAGCTAGATTCGGTACGCCATACATTTTCACGTTATAATCTCTGAAGAAATGCTCAAATAAGGTTGGGCCATAAGAATTAAGCAGCATGTCCGAATAATTCAGGTAGTTACGACTCCTAATTGCAGTTTCGTTCTCAATGACAGTTAGTTCATGATCAATCTGATCGACCAGACGACTATCGGGATGTGTTTTGTAACTCTGCTGGATCGGGAAATCAAACCACTCCTCATCCCAATACACGAATGCTCGGCGTACATGTTTCTTAAGAGGGAGGCCCTCCAGCAATTGCAAAACTTTGGGTGCATTCTGATGGTGAAACCAGTGTCCTCCTATATCGAAGGTGAATTTGCCGACGGATGTTTCAACATGATACGACGAAGCTTTCCCTCCTAACTCTGGAGCCCTCTCCAGCACAGTTCCGCTTCCTGAGGCAGACGCGAACGACAACCCGGTAACCCCAGCTCCAATGATGTAAATGGACATGTGCTTCCCCTTTTCTGCTAAATTTGTATAACACCCCGTACTTGTCCGATTACCTTACGAACATCATACTTAGATGCCGCCAACTCTCTACTGTTTGCTCCCATAACTTCTGCCATTTGTGGGTTCAGGATAAAACGTTCCATCGCTGCGGCGAGGGCTCCCCCATTCTTTACCGGGACAATCAGTCCATTAAATCCTTGAATAACCGTCTCACGGCAACCGGGTACATCGGTCGTTATGATAGGCAGTCCCATTGCCATTGCTTCCAGGGTGGATTTAGGTGTGCCTTCGCGATATGACGGTAATACAAAGATATTGGAATTTCTTAAATAAGGACGTACATCCACTGCCTCCCCCAGATAACTGACTACTCCTTCTTCCATCCATTTCGTGATTTGAGACTTATTAATCGAACTCGGATTGGAATCAAAAGGTCCTAAGAGGCACACATGTACATCAGGATACTTGGCCTTTAAAATCCTCGCCGCCTCGACGTATTCGTAAATCCCTTTGTCCTTAATCATTCTTGCTATGAGTATAAAAGTTAACGGTACTCGGGGCTGAATCGGACGAGTTGCGGTCATTGAAAATTTATCGAGATTAACGCCCGAACCATTAATGATTGTCGTATTGTCCCGCTTGATCAAGCCAAGCTGTTTAAATAACCGCATATCGTCTGGATTCTCGAAAAAAGCCCCTTCACATTGCTGAAAAGCAAAGCGATAAAAGGACGTGACAAAAGGTAACAGCAACCGCTGCTTCCATGTTCGTCCTGTAAACAAATAGCCTAAGCCTGTAACCGTAGCATATAACCTTTTGCTTCTTGTAATCCGAGCCGCCAAAGAGCCATAAAGTATAGGCTTGATTGAATAGCAGCAAATGATATCTGGACGCTCGTTCCGTAAAATTCGTGTCAAATAGAACACACTGCGTATATCGTAACATGGATTTAAGCCTGTATTTTTTATCGGAGCTTGAATAAATCTCACACCTATGGCAGCCAAAGCACTTTCCGCTCCCGTATCTGGTGCCACCGCCGTCACGCGATGCCCATCTTGCACCAACGATTCAATAAGATCCCAGTAAAAATTCAAGTAATACTTAGCATATGGAACGATCAACATAATTTTAGCCATCCAGTTCGACTCCTCAAGTTAAGCTTTCATTATTTTACCTGGCTCAGTCTACTTGCGATGAAGAGCACAACCACTAAAGTAAGCGCCACAAGAACGTATGTAAATTGCTGATAAAACAATGCCAGGAAAGCAATAGCTCCAAAGGCGACTGAGCAGGCGTAGGTTAGAAAGACCGTTTTTTTAACCGAAAATTCCATCCTAGTAAGCCTTAAGGCGAAGTGATCCTGACTTCCTATAAGCGGGGACTTCCCTGCTTTAATCCTAAGTATCGATACGAAGAACAGTTCAAATAGCGGAACTCCCAGAATCAAAATTGGTACGACTAGATGCTGACCAACTTGTTGACCATTAGCCCATTGCGTTACCGTACAAGCAAGTAAGAAACCTAGCAGCAAACTTCCGGTATCCCCCATGTAGATCCTTGCAGGTCTGAAATTAAAAATGAGAAATGCGAAGCAAGAACCGGCCAGAACAAACATTAATGTACTACTGAATGAATCCCCAGTAAGGTGAAGCAATAGAGCAACAAACAACGAACATATACCAGCAACGCCAGCGGCAAGACCGTCCATAATATCTATTAAATTGATAGCATTAGACATGGCTGCGATCCAAATCAACGTGACTGCCATATTCAAATACCAATGGTCAAACAATAAGAAACTTATCCCATGAGACCAGGCGATGTAAGCCGCAAACACTTGCAAGCTTAGCTTGATAATGGGTCTGATTCCTTTAATGTCGTCAATTAACCCTATGACTAAGATTATTAAGGTGCTAAACAATAAACCACGGTGTTGGGAGTTTAAGAGGATGTTTGAGTCCATCACGAAAAGAGCCATAGAAATTCCTACCGTAGCGAAAATAGCCACTCCGCCTAAATAGGGAACGGGGGCCTTATGAGTTTTCAATTTGGTATTTGGGAAATCAATAATATTTAGTTTTAGTGCTGTGACTCTCGCAATTGGGGTTAATAACATGCATAAAAATATTGCTAGAAAGAAAATGGATAGTTGCATTGCGTTGTCTCCATTGGGTGAGTTATTATTTGGTTGTTCTTAATAAAGAACAAATGACTATGTTTATACTACCATATTTTTCAAGAAGATAAAACCTAACAAATATTATTGATTAATTTGTAGGTTAAGGATGAACCATTGCATAGCAAGGGTGGGCTGTTGACAGTTGGATATGAAAAAAGAGCCCCTGAGGGCTMCTTTTTACTCTACTTAAGATGCAGGACTCATGGTTCTTTGGAAGGTCTTACTTGATCCCACTGTTCTTTTGAACC
>NZ_JBFTQB010000617.1:0-3960 GCF_056398785.1 Paenibacillus sp. 01T422
ATCATATCCTTTACTGCCAACCGTCTGAATCGCCGTAGCCGAAATCTTCGGCTCATCTGCCAAGAGATCGTAAAACTGCCTTACTCCCTGAACGCGGGGATCTTGACTCCCCGCATTGATGACCTCGCCATCACGGATGACATTATCTCCAATAATGACTGTTCCCGGATGAGAGAAATTCAATGCCCATTTTAAATAATTGGGATTATTGGGTTTGTCAGCATCTATGAATATCAGGTCAAAAGGTTCAACGCCCTCATCGTCCATCTGAGCTAATTGTTCTAAAGCATCTCCCACGCGAAGCTCGACAAGCTCACTCAACTGAGCATGGGATATGTTCGCCGCCGCCACTCGAGCATGAACCGGATCCAGTTCCAAGGTAACTATTTTCCCGTCTGTTGGCAGTGCCCTCGCCAACCAAATGGTACTGTAGCCGCCTAATGTGCCGATCTCCAAGATCCGTTTGGCGCCTTTCATTTGAACTAACAAGTTCAATAACTTCCCTTGAGCAGGTGAAACATCATAAGCAGGCAGCCCAGCATGTTGGTTCGCAACCAAGGCTTCTTCCAAAA
Source organism: Paenibacillus sp. 01T422 (assembly GCF_056398785.1). Lineage (NCBI taxonomy): Bacteria > Bacillati > Bacillota > Bacilli > Caryophanales > Paenibacillaceae > Paenibacillus > Paenibacillus sp. 01T422. The sequence goes on from NZ_JBFTQB010000617.1 coordinate 573, forward strand.
CAGGGTCATGTGGAATCAAACGTTCTGTAATGTACTGATCTACTTTTTCCCATGTGTTCATTGCATTCATAGATATCACTCCTCTTTGTTTTTACCTTCTGGTTTCATTATAAACCGATTCTAATTATATAAATAATATATCTTTATGTTAGAATCATAAATATAATATATAAATCAGAAACAAAGGGAGCCTTACTAATGAACCTACATGCATTGCGCTTATTTCATACGGTCGCGACTACTGGAAGTGTGACACGCGCATCTGAATTGTTAAATATTAGCCAACCTGCCATCACCGCACAGATAAAAAAGTTCGAAAAAGAATTGGCGCTTCCACTGCTTAAACCTCTGGGAAGAGGAGTTGCTCTAACGGATGCCGGCGAAGAACTTGCTTTACTCGCCAAAAGGCTTTTCGCTGTCGAACAGCAAATTGAGCAATTCGCCCACAATTACCGCAGCGGCACGAACGGAAGTATTCGGCTAGCTGCGACCTATTTACCCGCTCACTTCCTCATTCCCACTTGGATAGCCAAGTTTAAGCAGCAATATGAACAAGTTGAAATGATGATAACCACGACCAATTCCAGCGGTGCATTGAAGCAGCTTTTAGATGTAGAGGTAGATATCGCGATTTACGGGGGAATAGCCGAGTCATATCCAGACACCATTCTGACAGAAGAATTGTTTCAGGACGAGTTATGGTTTGTTGTTGCCCCTAATCACAAATATGCGAATCAGCAAGTTACTTTGTCCGAAATGGTGAAAGAACCTTTTGTCATGCGTGAAGAAGGCAGCTCAACTCGCGAAAGATTGCTGTCTCTGTGCCGCACCTATCACTCAGCCGTTCCCGCCATTTCATTGCAGTTTAATGGACTACATGAGGCTATCACTGCCGTTATTGCCGGATATGGCGCAAACTTCGTATCTTCCCTGGTGGTGCGCGAATATGTAAATCGTGGAGAGCTGTCCAGAGTTTATGTAGAAGGGATTCATCTCAAGAATACAATCGCCATTTGTACGCGTAAAAATGAACCCTTATCTGCTTCCACAAACAATCTCATCCAGATGATCCGTCAAAATCCTTATAATAAGCCGTTCTTGTGATTAGCAAGCACTTCATTGCGTGTGAACCGAGGAATCCCTGCTAATTCTCCTCTAACTCGGACTGCCGCTCGAAAGCTTCTGTGCTCTTCCCTGAGAAAAACGGAACCATTAGCGCGCACACAAGTGCCAGCATGATTAATACAATAAACGCGCCTCCGCGAAGATCTTTTACCGATAAAGCCAGTATTAGTAAAAGTATTCTCGAAGTATTCAAAAAGCATTCCCGCCATAAGAAAATCCGAGCTTGCTGGATGGCCGTTTGCTTAGAAATAATTCGGAACTGCCTCGTGTTCCACACCGTCCCAAAATAAAACATCCCGATTGTCGTTAAAATATTGGAAATGATGAGGATTGGCGCTTTAGGCAGCAAAGGCAGGAGAATGCCGACAGACAGAAAAATCATCCCGATGGCGAGCCAGGTCCCTTCACGTGTCTTCAACCTTCTATACAACATCATAGCCCCGATGGCGAAGCAGGCATAAAGCACATTAAGCATGGCGATAACCAATTTATCTTCCGATACCGAAAAGGTAAACACCAGCGCAAACAGCACTTGAAATTGCAAAAATACACCTGCCGCGAGCAGAGACGGAACCATCCATCGCAGCGCGCTAGTCGCAAAGACAAGCCGGAATTGTATGCCGCGAAATAATCGCTCGGGCTCACCCACGAGGGTAATCGAAGGAATATAGAACGAAACGACCAGTAACAAAGCCACAAAAACGAACATCAGTAAAAAGGAGCCCGAGTATCCGATCCATTTGATAATGAGCGCAAAGGCAATGGGATTAATAATGGATACGAGCTGATTGATGATATTGGCGATTGAAAAATACTGCTCGAAATCCTTCCCTTTCCCATACACACTCAAGGTAATATTTTGCGCTGCGGCATAAAATCCCCACATGATGCCAATCGGAATGGCGATAATGGTGATCCATAGCAGCCTATTTTCTAGCTCTAGCACCGATAAAAGCAGAAAAACGACTCCACCGCAGACCGCATTCGTACGAATCAACACACGTGTCGTATAACTGGTTAGTAGTCTAGAACCCGCCGCGAACGCGAACGTCCACGTGATAAACATGATGAGATTGAACCATACCACTTCAGAGATATTGTTGTTCTTCTCCCAAATAAATAGATTGACGAAAATACCAATGTAGTTAAATATGACTGTTGATGCTGCATTCATGAGCAGCAATCGTTTCATTTGACCACTAATATGCATTCCTTTCAGCCGCCTTCTCGAGTGTTCATGGACATCCATTAAAATTCGATTATGGCAAATTGATTTCCTGCATAAATGGAGCAACGCATTGCAGCTATCAGGCTACATACGGACAGAGTCGACCTTATTCCGTGAAAAAACGACCATCTGAAATTCTAACGGACCTCAATGCAGCTATTCACGTTTTTTGTGTGGAAATCGGCTGATTTTAGTCCTATAACGACTCTCGAGTCCGTTAGATATCGGATAGATGCAATTTTCCCGAAATAACGGCTACGAGGTCCATTAGCGAAAACAAACGCGGCCGTATTCGTTGGGCGCAAGGAATGCGCCGCTTAAGACTTAAACATTCATCATCGTTTGTTTCGAAGAGCTTACGCCTCGGAACTTCACATAACTCGTAATGCGCCATGTCGCGATGTACCCAAAGGTAACGAGGTTACACATAAAACTGAGTGTGCTTGGATCGATTGATTTTATAGTCGCTACGGCAAGGAAACGTAAGGCAAAGATCACAATCAGCAGCACGAACACCGCTTTGTTACGCTTAATAAAAGTGTTGCCATTGTCTCGCACTTCAAAGTTGGTCGTTATGATCAGGGGTATCGAAACAACCATGCCGATCAATAGTGCAATAATGACTTGCTCTTCCCGAATATGCAAGGACGGATCGAACAACTGCGTGAGTGAAGTCGAAATGTATAAGATTGGCAGCAGCAGGGTTACTCCTGATTTTTTTAGCGGCTTATTCATACCACTTAATTGCCCACGCAGGATGAAAAAGAAAATCAAAGCTGAAATCATTATCGATACTGTTGAATTCATAATTTGAACACTCCCTTAAAGGATTTATTGTCTTCATTATCGCCTTTAAGGGAGGCTTTCAAAAGTGAATCAAGTCATCGGTTCGAGGTGACAATTGTCACCTTCGGCAATATACGAATAACAATTTCACCCACCAAGAGCAGCAATAGGATCGAACTGTATATGCTAATTGTGTAGCTGTCCACGTAGGACAACCCGTACCCTTTTTGGAAGATCGAAGTCAGCAGA
>NZ_JBFTQB010000618.1:0-3947 GCF_056398785.1 Paenibacillus sp. 01T422
GGGTCTATCCTTGTGTTTTTTTGCGCTTAAAAAAGGGAAATCAAGCTGAAAACTAGGTTATTTGGAGGAATTTCACAGCATGACAAGTGACTCATTGAAAAAGATTGTATTCGGCAAACCTCTGAAATCAGAGGAGCTCGAGTCCGAGAAAATGCAGGTATGGAAGGCGCTGCCCATTTTATCTTCGGATGCCCTGTCTTCGGTGGCTTATGGCACGGAGCAGATTTTGCTAGAGCTTGCGACTGTTGGGGTTGCTGCTTTTGCGTTCTCATTGCCGATTGCAATCTCGATTATTGCTTTAATCATGCTTCTTGTTTTGAGCTATCGCCAAGTGATTGAGGCCTATCCGATGGGCGGCGGAGCTTATATGGTGGCCAAGGAAAATTTGGGAATGATGTCGGGAAGACTCACTGGGGTTTCACTGCTGATTGATTATACGTTAACCGTTGCGGTTTCGATTTCGGCAGGTGTGCAGGCAATAACGTCGGCTTTCCCAGTTACGGTGCCATATATTGTCCCCATAGCCTTAGTGCTCGTCTGGGTGATGGTTTGGTTGAATTTGCGGGGTACTTCTGAATCCGGAACCGTGTTCGCGATTCCAACGTACTTTTTTATCCTGTGCATACTGCTCCTGATTGGCAAAGGGATCTTCGACATGCTGACTGGATCTATGAGTATGCATGAATTCCAAGTCGTTCCTGGCTCGATGACGAGTTCATTGACATTGTTTGTTATTCTAAAAGCCTTTTCTTCCGGCTGCTCGGCCGTAACAGGGATTGAGGCGATTTCTGATGCGGTGCCGCATTTCCGTACGCCATCTGTCAAAAATGCCAAGAAAACGCTGGCTTCCCTCGGCACTCTGCTGGCAATAGTTTTTGGAGGCGTCACCTTGCTGAGCTTGGGTTATGGGATTGCACCTGATCCGCATGGTCATACCTCGGTCTTGTCGATGGTTACGGAGCAGGCGTTTGGGCGTGGAGTCATGTACTATGCAACACAGATTGGCACCATGCTGATCCTGGTATTGGCTGCGAATACGAGCTTCAACGGATTTCCGATCTTGGCTTCTATTATGGCTCAGGATAAAAACTTCCCACGCATGTTCTCGTACCGGGGAGATCGCTTGTCGTTTCACTATGGGATTGTCACGTTAGGCGTTCTCGCAAGTGTCTTACTTGTTATTTTTAAAGGAAAAACCGATGCACTCATTCCACTTTATGCAATTGGCGTCTTCTTATCTTTTACCCTTGCCCAAAGCGGTTTGGTCCGCAAATGGTTCAGAGAACGTCCGTCTGGCTGGATCGGCAAGTTCCTTATCAATGGTTTAGGGGGAATCGTCTCCCTTGCCGTTCTGATTATTTTCTGTATAACCAAATTTAGCGAAGGCGCTTGGATTGTTATTATTGTGACGCCGCTTTTACTTTGGGGAATAACCAAAATTAGCTGCCACTACGATGATGTAGCCAAACAGCTGCGCATTGATATCACACAAGAACGTGTATCTACGAAGGAACCTGTGATCATTGTGCCAGTAGCCGGCATTCACCGTGTCGTACAGCAGTCTTTGAATTATGCCAAATCCTTATCTCCGAATGTTATTGCTTTTTACGTATCATTTTCGGATGAGGATGAAGAGGCGATGCAGGAGAAATGGGACAAATGGGACCCGGGCGTTCGGCTTGTTGTGTTCAAATCCCGTTACCGCACCATTTTGAAGCCGCTGGCTGAGTTTATTGAAAGAGTCGATACCCATGTTTCGGAAAAGCAATCGATCATGGTGATCCTGCCCCAGTTCATGCCGAAAAAATGGTGGCACCGCCTGCTCCACAACCAGTCTGCCGCACGTATTCGCTCCAAGCTGCAAGCTGACAAAGATATCGTCGTTGCGACGGTGCCCTATCATTTGCATGAGTAGCGGTGTACAATAAAGGGGTAAAACTGATGTAGAAATGGAACAGAGGTGAGCCCTTTATGGCAAAAAAGAAATGGTCTAACACAACCGCTGAACTTAGCGCGCAAGATAAACCAGCGACACTCAAAGATTTGCTGCGTCCTGATATCGTAGCTGGGCTGAAAGCTCAAGCTGATGCGATGAAAGCAGAGGAACAGGCTCGTAAGGATGCTGCCAGAGCTGAAGCGGAGGCTGCGCGCAAGGCGGAGGAGAAACGGCTGGAGAATGATTTTGGCCACTTGCTGGAGAAGAGCAAGCTTGATTGGAGAAAACACAAATGAGGAAGCGCGTGGTGTGCTTCCTTTTTCTTTTGAATGCGTTGATAGCGCTTTCAGGTTGTGGGGTAGAGGGTGCTGGAACGTCGGTTGCGCAGCCCAGCGTCAGCCCTGATCTCTCGCCGCCGTCCGTACCTACGGCGGCAGGGGCGGAGGGATCGACAGCCATACCAACAGACTCGTCCTCACTAGCGCCGACGCTCGTATCTTCAACTACGCTATCCCTTTCATTAGTAGAAAGGTACAAAACAGCAGTCCCCCACAAATGGGGCGAGAATATCCCAGGCGTACGGACACATCTTGTAACGCAGGAAAAGGTGATCGCATTTACCTTTGACGCTTGCGGCGGCAAAGAAGGCAGCGGCTACGATGAGAAACTGATCAATTACTTGATCAAGGAGCAAATACCAGCTACGTTGTTTGTTAATGCAAGATGGATTGTCGCCAATCCAGATATTTTTGCCAAGTTGGCGGGGAATCCGCTGTTTGAGATCGAAAACCACGGGACCGAGCATAGGCCGCTCTCCGTGAACGGCAGAGCCGCCTATGGTATCGCAGGAACCAAAGATGTGAGCGATGYGATTAGCGAAGTCACGGAGAACGCTGACGAGATCGAAAAGCTGACGGGAAGGCGGCCTTTATTTTTCCGCTCAGGCACAGCCTTCTACGATGATATCGCCGTCGACATTGCCCACGACCTGGGCTTCCAGTTGGCGGGTTATAACGTGCTTGGCGACGCTGGAGCAACATTTAACACGGAGCAGGTGTACACTGCGCTTACAAAGGCTCGGAGTGGTTCGATTGTTTTGGCGCATATGAACCATCCAGAGAAAGACACGGCTGAAGGTGTCATGAAGGCCATACCTGCTCTGCAGAAGGCGGGCTTTCAATTCGTTCTGCTATCGGCCTATCCTGTAGAGTGAAATAGAACTACTACTGCCACTGCCACGTGCTACCCTGAGTGGCTGGGCCACTTGTTACTAACGCCGATTCCTACTTCTATTTTCAGCAAATGCACTACTTTTACTCAATTAACTCCAGTTTCTACTACAAATATCGCCAATCCACCTAATTTCGGGCCAGTCACCGCCGATTTAGATGTAGTTGCTACCGCTATTCCACTCCCTGCCACCGAGCAGCGCAGATTAGCGGTAGTTTTTCCCTCTATTCAACAAATAGCCGGCCACCTTAAAACTAGGCGCCCCTGACTGGTAGCGTCCACTTGTTATTAACGCCGATTCCTACTTCTATTTTCAGCAAATGCACATCTTTTACTCAATTAACTCCAGTTTCTACCACTAATATTACCAATCCACCTAATTTCGGGCCAGTCGCCGCCGATTTAGATGTAGTTGCTACCGCTATTCTCCTTCCTGCCACCGAGCAGCGCAGAATAGCGTTAGTTTTTCCCTCTACTTCAGCTGAGGCAGCAAAATAGCCGGCCACCTTAGAGCTAGGCGCCCCTAACTGCTAGCGTCCAATTGTTATTACCGCCGATTTCTACTTCTATTTTCAGCAAATGCACATCTTTTACTCAATTAACTCCAGTTTCTACCACTAATATCATCAATCCACCTAATTTCGGGCCAGTCGCCGCCGATTTAGATGTAGTTACCGCTATTCCATTCCCTGCCACCGAGCAGCGCAGAATAGCGTTAGTTTTTCCCTCTACTTCAGCTGAGGCAGCAAAATAGCCGACCACCTTAGAGCTAGGCGCCCCT
>NZ_JBFTQB010000619.1:0-3944 GCF_056398785.1 Paenibacillus sp. 01T422
TCGATGCAGAGCACGCCTTGGATCCTTCTTATGCAAGTAAGCTCGGAATTAACATAGATGAGCTGTTGCTTTCTCAACCTGATACTGGTGAGCAAGCTCTAGAGATCGCAGAAGCGCTTGTACGAAGCGGCGCGGTAGATATTATCGTTATTGACTCTGTAGCGGCACTAGTACCTAAAGCAGAGATCGAAGGCGAGATGGGAGATTCTCACGTGGGTCTGCAAGCACGTTTGATGTCTCAAGCACTTCGTAAGCTTTCAGGTGCGATCAATAAATCGAAGGTTATTGCGATTTTCATCAACCAATTGCGTGAGAAAGTCGGCGTTATGTTTGGAAACCCGGAGACAACTCCTGGTGGCCGTGCACTGAAGTTCTACTCCTCTGTTCGACTGGATGTTCGTCGTATTGAAACAATCAAGCAAGGTAATGACATGGTCGGTAACCGTACGAGAATTAAGGTCGTTAAGAATAAAGTAGCTCCTCCGTTCAAACAAGCGGAAGTGGATATTATGTACGGTGAGGGAATTTCACGTGAAGGCAGTATCATTGATATCGGAACAGAGATGGATATCGTGAACAAAAGCGGAGCTTGGTATTCCTATGAAGGCGAGCGTTTAGGCCAAGGCCGTGAAAATGCAAAGCAATTCTTGAAAGATAACAAAGCCATTGCGGAAACGATCGAACAAAGAATCCGTGGGAACAGCAATTTGATTGTTGCTGTTGGACCAAATCTTGACGAAGAAGAAGACGATGAATTAGAAGCAGCTTTCGAGTAAGATTCGAATAGATCATATCGTGAAAGCACCTTAACCCTTAGGTTAGGGTGCTTTCGTGCATAAAAGGGGATGGAAAGCTTGGAGCAGGAACAGGAAGAACAACAGATTTCCATTATCACATTAGTAGAGAAACAGAAGCGGGGGAGGCACCGCTATAATATATTTTTGAATGAAGAGTACGCTTTTTCAGTACATGAAGACATTCTAATTAAGCATCGGTTAGCCAAAGGAGAGAGCGTCCAGCTACAAGAGTTAGAGAAGATTATTCAAGATGAAGAACGGAATAATGCTTATATAAAGGCTATACGCGTTATTGGCCGGCGACCGCATTCATCGAGCGAATTGAAACGCAAGCTCAAAGAATCAGGTTATGAACCATCCATTATTGACTGGGTAATTGAAAAATTAGCTTCGCAAAAGTACCTTAATGATGAAGAATTTGCTAAAATGTGGACGGACAGCCGGATCATTTCCCAAAAGAAAGGTCGTAATCTCGTTCGTCAAGAACTGCAGCAAAAAGGCATTGACAAAGAGTTCGTTAAACATGCGATGGAGAACATCAATCCTGAGGATGAAATAGCTGGAGCAATGAAAATTGCTCAAACGAAGTGGAAGCAAACTTCGGGCGAAACTTTTGACAAGAAAAGAAAGACGGCTGCATTTCTAATGCGCAGAGGATTCACGGGCGCTGTAGTGACTAAGGTATTAGGACAKCTAAGCAGCGGGTCGAGTGATGAAGACTTTGAGATTCTTGAGGATTCTTTCGATGATTAATATTGTTAAATATTGACTGAAATTAGTTAATATCATTAATGAATAAAAGGGTATGTAGTTGGGCATGATGATCTTCTCATGGACTATCGCTTGACAAGCTTCTTCGACAAAAGATAAAATAACAGTGTATATTTTCATAATGTATTCAAAATCATACTTATTTCATTGATTTTGAGAGGACAGATGTAAAAACCGCCAATTTTTACACTGTTGATTATGGATTATTAGCACTATAGTGCCTCTAACGCACAGTGCGCATTCATTTAAAAGCCATACTCTTTTTATTTTAGAGTATGTATGACTAGCCAAACAATTAAAAATCGGATTAAAAAACCGAACGGAATCCCAGGCTAACACCTTGGAGAAACCAACGAGGAGGTGAACAAGATGACTTTCATCTGGATCGCGATCATTCTCATTGTTGGAGCTGCATGCTTAGGGATTGGTTATTTTATCCGTAAATCTCTTGCAGAAGCGAAAATTTCCAGTGCTGAAACGGCCGCTGAGCAGATTAGAGAAGCTGCTAAGAAAGAAGCAGAAGCACTGAAAAAGGAAACGGTTCTGGAAGCGAAGGACGAAGTACACAAACTTAGGTCCGAAGCTGAAAAAGACATTCGTGAGCGTCGGAATGAAATTCAACGACAAGAAAGACGATTGTTGCAAAAAGAGGAATCGCTGGATAAAAAATTAGAATCTCTCGAGCGTAAAGAAGAGCAAGTTGCCAACAAAGAGAAGCGGATCGAGGATACACAAAATCAAATTGATCAGCTTTATAAAAGCCAGGTTTCGGAGTTAGAGCGTATCTCAGGACTTACAATGGAAGAAGCGAAAAGCATTATTCTTACCAATGTTGAGCAGGAAGTACGACACGAAACTGCACAGCTTATTAAAGAAATCGAACAACAGGCCAAAGAAGACGGCGATAAGAAAGCCCGTGAAATCATCACGCTCGCCATTCAACGTTGTGCCGCAGATCATGTTGCTGAAACGACCGTTTCAGTTGTTTCATTGCCAAATGAAGAAATGAAAGGCCGGATTATCGGTCGTGAGGGACGTAATATCCGTGCATTGGAAACACTAACGGGTATTGACCTTATTATTGATGACACGCCAGAAGCAGTTATTTTATCTGGATTTGATCCAATTCGTCGCGAAATTGCTCGTACATCTTTGGAGAAGCTTGTTGCAGATGGTCGTATTCATCCAGCACGTATTGAAGAGATGGTTGAGAAATCCCGTAAAGAAGTGGATGAACGTATCCGCGAATATGGGGAGCAAGCCACGTTTGAAGTTGGAGTTCACGGATTGCATCCTGACTTGATCAAAATTTTAGGTCGACTGAAATTTAGAACAAGTTATGGTCAAAACGTATTGAAGCATTCCATGGAAGTAGCTTATCTGGCTGGTCTGATGGCCGGGGAGCTCGGGGTAGACGTAACTTTGGCGAAACGTGCCGGGCTGCTTCATGACATCGGTAAGGCGCTTGACCACGAGGTTGAAGGATCTCATGTCGAAATCGGTGTTGAGATTGGTAAGAAGTACAAGGAGCATCCAGTCGTCATTAACAGTATTGCTTCACATCATGGTGATGTAGAGGCAACGTCAGTTATCGCGATGTTAGTCGGAGCAGCAGATGCCTTATCCGCGGCGAGACCTGGAGCACGCAGGGAAACGCTCGAAACATATATTAAGCGTCTAGAGAAGCTCGAAGAAATTTCGGAATCTTTTGAAGGTGTTGAGAAATCATACGCCATTCAAGCAGGCCGTGAAGTACGTGTTATGGTTCAACCAGAGAAAGTGGATGACACCGAAGCGTTCCGCCTAGCCCGCGATATTACCAAAAAAATCGAGGGTGAACTCGATTATCCAGGACATATTAAGGTTACGGTCATTCGTGAAACACGAGCTGTTGAATACGCTAAATAAGAGTAACCAATGCGAAAAGTGGCTGATACAGCCACTTTTCCTTATTTTATAGGCGGACGATAGGTTATATTCTAGCCTTCTGCGCATCTACGTAAATAAAGGAGCTATAAATTCGTTATGAAAATTGTATTTATTGGAGATATTGTTGGATCTGTTGGACGAAAAGCACTTAAAAATATTATGCCTCGTTTAAAGCGAGATCACCCTCACGCTGTATTCATAGCTAACGGAGAGAACGCTGCTGCGGGGAAAGGGATTACATCAGCGATAGCGAAAGAAATCTATGAGATGGGCATTCAGGCGCTTACAATGGGCAATCATACATGGGATCAAAAAGAAATCTTCGATTTTATCGATCGGGACGAGAAAATGGTTCGTCCAGCGAACTTTCCACCAGGTACGCCAGGTAGGGGAYATACGGTCATTAAAGTGAAAGATCAGGAGCTGCTGATCATCAATCTACAAGGG
>NZ_JBFTQB010000620.1:0-6589 GCF_056398785.1 Paenibacillus sp. 01T422
TCTCTGCCGTATTCACGAATTCACTGCTATCCGAGATGGTAACAGCAGGCTCCAATTCAAGCAGCAGCAGATGGCTGGCATAGGGGGTAAGCAAGACAGCTACACGCTGAAAAGCCCCTTGGGCATAACCCGAAGGCGACGCTCCGGTCTGTTGCTTGAATCGACGACTGAGATAAAATTCATCCTTATATCCGACTTTCATAGCAATCTCCCTAAGCGTACTAGAGCCGTTAATTAGCAGCTCTTTGGCTCGGTGAACGCGTAGTCTCGACAAGTATTCGTTAGGAGAGAAGCCCGTATGCTGCTTAAACAAAATCGAATAGTGAGACCGGCTTACCCCAGCAATGGCCGCCAACTGCTCACGCGTTATTTTTTCGTTATAATGGTTCTCCAAATAAGCAATACTTCGTTCCATTGTCGGCTGTTCGCTCGCAGCAAGCTTGGCAGCCTGATGTTCTAGCAACTGAAGCATGATTTGGTGAAATATAATTTGATTCTGTACATGGCGGGTTTCACTTATGGGTAATCGATGAATATACAGTTCCTCCATACTGGAGACGATCCCAGGTTCATAGGGGAAAAATTGAATATTCGTATTCGTGGTCACTTCGCTTTTTCGCATCATTGCGCCTGTATGTAGAGGCCTCGCTTGCTCTTGGGTAGTGATCAAGAGCTTAAAAGCATGCAGCGGGAAAGAAGGATTCGCAATAAGGGAAGCCTCGCTATGCGCTGGTAGGAGGATGACGCTCCCTTCGGTAAGTTCGTAAGTTTGATCACTTACTCTCAGGGAACCTGTGCCACCAGCAATCGCAATCAATACGGTTAAATTCTCATGGATTTTATACTGCGGTATGTTCGAAGTGCTGTACAGCGAATGAATGCTGTCAGCCGTATATATAGGAAAGTGAGACTCCGCCCACTCCGAGATCACGTTATTCACCTTTAAATCCTCCATTACTCTATTAAAATGAGGGACGTTTGGCGTTCCTCAGCAGCGTATTACGCTATATTATCTCGATTATGCGGCATAAAAACAATACCAAAGAGGCCATGCATGGGATTTTTCGCTCCGGCAGCAGTTAAATTAGGCAATCGCTGGAGCATTGAAAAAACTATTGCCTATTGTCTCCTACTCATAGGCCTTGCTACTGCTTCGAGATACTTTGTTAATTCTGAATGGTTGATGCTTGTGACAGCCTTCCTAGCCGGTATCGGTATTGCAATAATTGGACCTTTGTTGTAGGCTTTATCCATGATCATGCCGGCAGTTTTCCTCCTGCCCCTATTGGCATGTCGATCTTGGTAGCAATAATGATACTAATTCAGGTTAAAATCGGAAATAAACAGTCGAAACTTATTCAACCCGACTAATTGGATAAAGAAAAATAACCGCTCCTATCGGGATATCCCCCTATGAGCGGTTTTTTGTAACTTTTATCAAGTAAAGACCATATTTTTACCGTAAAAAATCTCGTCCATCTCCCACTTCACGCTCTTCTCAATTTCCAGTTGCTCTTCCTTACTCAGTGAATCCTTGGTGTAGCCGAACAAATAGTTGTTCAAATCAAACTCACGAAGCTTACATTTTGTATGGAAAATATTTTCCTGATACACGTTCACATCGATCATTTGGTACATCTCTTGGATTTCACTAGGAATATAGTTCTGGATGGAGCTGATTTCATGGTCGATGAATAACTTGTGTCCAACGATATCGCGAGTGAAACCTCTTACTCGGTAATCCATAGTCATAATATCGGTGTCGAAGGATCGAATGAGGTAGTTAAGTGCCTTAAGCGGCGATATTTCTCCGCAAGTGGATACGTCAATGTCAGCCCGGAATGTGCTGATCCCCTCGTCTGGGTGATACTCCGGATACGTATGTACGGTAATGTGACTGGTATTCAGATGCGCGACAACGGCTTCCGGAAGCGGTCCGGGCGATTCCTCGAAAGATTCATTCGGTTCTTTCTCAATCGGGCCTTCCGACACCAACATCGTTACACTGGATCCCTGCGGATCATAATCCTGCTTGGAAATGTTCAGTACATGAGCGCCGATAATGTCGGCAACGGACTTTAATATTGCGGTCAAACGGTCTGCATTGTACTGCTGGTCTATATAWGCGATATAAGCTTCACGCTCTTCCTTGGTCTTCGTAAAGCAAATATCGTACATATTAAAACTTAGCGATTTGGTCAAATTATTAAAACCATGCAAGGTAATCCGCTGCTCTGATGTTAATTTCACCTATACTCCCCCTTCTAATGATGTTTTTGAGCTGGTATTTTATAAAGCTAAGCTTAGGATGTGATCACTGGGCAGCTTCTATTCCATTTTTAGACATATAAAAAAAGAGATGATGTCACGAAGACACCACCTCTGGCTTACCTGCTAGCCTATAATCAATTTTGCTACAATCGCCATGTCCGCAATATCAATTTTCCCATCATTCGTGAGATCTGCTTTCTTATACAGCTGCCAATTCGGATCATCGGACGTTTTACCATAGTAGGCTGCCATCATTGCCAAATCACCAATACTGTAGGTATTATCCCCGTTCAAATCACCTGGTGTTTGAGTATTTATGGAGGCCAGGAATAATTGGATCGCCGCATTCAACTCCGCTGAGGCTTGATCCACTTGGCTTTGACTTGCTGCTGCGTTATCTGCTACAGCTTTTGCATGAACAATTGCAGCTTGTAAAACAGCTTTCGATCCAACCGGATACTGCCCGACACTTGTGCCTTCTACCGCGGCATCATGCGTTGCTTGCGCTTGCGTTATAAGTCCATTTAGCACAGCTTTATCAACTGTGTTTATTTGAATTGGATGTACAACGCCAGCTACACTAACTTCGACACCCTCACCGTCTGAAATAATGACACTAGTCAGCGATATAGCTGTGGATACAGATAACGAGGTAGGTTTGGCTCTCCATTGCAGATTAATCAAACCGTTCACAAGCGGATCTTTATCTGTTCCTATTTTTGCTGCAAGGACACGGACCTGACCTAACGTTTCCTTCTTATCCAAGAAGAGAGAATCTTTGTTTCGCGGTTTTGCGGAGATAAACTCCACAGCTGCAGCGTCATACGTGAAGATCAAGTCATGCGCATAGACATTATGGCTCACGCTGCTCAAATCGTAAGTAAGATCAAAAAGTTCACCAGCGTTGACTTGATCAACACCGAATAAATAGGCTATGTTCCCGACTGGAGCTTCTTTTGTTTTAAAATCAATCGTATACGTTCTCTGGGTGGAACGATCTTCAGCCGTCACTACGATGACCGATTGGCCTGGCAATTTGTCAGCCTGAGTCACTACCATCGTTGCGTTCGGATCAACAGCCGTGGCTGCAACCGTCGGTATTTGAACTTCGCTTACCGGCAATTCCACCGTGTATGCCGCAGTGTCTCGGTCAAAACCGGAAATCGGCTCGCCATTAATGGTGATGCTGCTTAAGGCCGCATCGTCATTTAATGGTGTTTCGACGTCACCAAGCGCAGTGACCGTGATGTTAAAGGTCTTCGTGATGCTTGAAGCACCCGAGCTAATCCTAGCCGTTAACACGGCTGTTACATTCGGATCACCATAACAAGGCCGCATGATATGACCATGGAAATCAATCACTCCGGGATCTGAGCTTGACCACGTAATGACCACTTCAGGCATGCCAGCTATACGGCTCGGCAATAGTAAATCATTCACAACTGATTTCGTATTCCCCAAATCAAGCGCAGATGCAGCCGATATCACGCTTTCCTCATCTGCACGCATTGCCTTAACCGTTAAGGTGAATGCCTTCGTTTCATTTGCTTCACCCTTGGTCAAAGTAGCTGTCAGCGTAATCTCTGCATCTGGCTGCCCGACTCCGGGTCGATGAACTTGCCCTGTTTCACTAAGTGCAGCAGGGTTTGAGCTTACCCAGTCAATCTTGGAACAAAACCTTCGTAGCGATCGAATCACCCTTTATGAGGGTAGCTGTCAGTGTCAACTCCGCACTCGGCTCGCCTTGAATGGGTCTGGCTACAATATGCCCCGTACTGTTCATGACAAGCGGATTCGAGCTCTCCCATGTGATCCTTGATTGCTGTTCGCCTGCCATAGGCAAATTCAAGTCATGTGAAACGCCGGAAGTATCCCCTAAGCTAAGTGCGGCTTTCGCGGCATTAAGAGCGATGGTATCCTTTTCTCCAACCGTCGAATCGTGTTCAATGGTGATATCATCGACGGAACCGCGAAAAAATCCTTGCACGGTGCCGCTGGAATCAAATCCGAACAAAATTTTATCAATGACTTTCCCAGTCGCAACTTCTCCTAAGTTAGTCGTGATTAAATTCCATTGATCTTCGAGGACATAACCTCCTTTCCCTTGTGCATTTGGATGAAGAACAACCCCATTCTGATCTTTGGCACCCAAATTATGCAGATAAGTGCCATCCGTAAACAAAATATCAAGTGCCACATACTTGCTTGTTGTTCTAGTCAACGTCGATAGAACATCGGATTCTTTCTCGGGAAATACCCAGTAAGACAAGCTAGTTGAAGCCTTAACGGGAATCTCGGTATCAAATATTTGGTTGTAGGCATAGGATTGATTAGCATCTAAAGCATTGCCAGAAAATTGGAGCGCAGCCGCGCCATTGTGCGCCCCAGTTCCTTTTTTGGATTCCATGCCGCCGATCCCACAGCAAAATTCACCCACATTCTTCGTCAATGATAATATCCTGTACGTGTTAGCTGGACCCGTCGTATCCGTCGGAGCGATATCCCCCGCTTCAAAACCTGAATCGAAATCAATCCCCGCTTCATATTGATAATCAGCCTCTCTCATCGCCAGTACATTCACAGGAAACTGCTTCGTTTGCGACGCAGAACCTTTCTTCACCGTTGCAGTCAGGGTAAGCTTAGGCGTACTCTTTCACTTTGTCTCCTGCAATCGTATATTCTTTCGTTTGAAAACGTGCGCTGAAAGATTGATTGCTTTGCTCATCCAGCACGCTCCAGTTCATGCCATCATTCGAGCCTTCGATTCGCCAGTTTTTCGGGTCCCTTGTCGGCGCATCGTTGGCAGACACCATCGCATACTTTTTCACCGCTTGCGTATCCCCATAATTGAACTGAACTTGCACCCAAACATTCGTTGTTTGCGCTCCCAGCCACTTCGTGTTGACATTATTATCGAATAATTTCACAGCGGTTTCACTAGGCTGGTTCTCTTTGCTAAACTTAACGGTCATATTGCCCGCGAGAGCGACATTGATCAAATCCCCAGGAGCCGCTTGAACGCTTAGTATCGGAAGCAGACAGGCCATTAATAGGCTGCAAATCAGAACATGCCAAATACTTAAAAGTCGTTTCGTCATCTTCCAGAAACCCCCTTGTACCTGGCGTTTGATTGTGGCATCTGGACAAGCTTCCACGGCTGTGCCACGCTGCTAAATCCAGCTGTAGCTTCGGTAGCCGCAACTTTTGTATTCAACACGGATGCTAATGACTGTATACCGTCCGAATGGTTCACATCTGGCGCCTTTTGAGCGCTATCATGCATTGGTGTGTAATTTGTACAAGCAATTGCGACTTGAGAAGCGAATTCTCCCTTGGAAGGTGGTGCCAGCGGATCTGGAGGATTCGTTGCCCAGCTTGTATTAGGTGTTGTACTGAGCGTAAAGTCAAGGATAGCCCCATCCTTAATGTAATCGTAAGGCAGCCAAGTACTGTCATAGTTATGACCATTCAGCTTTAAGTTCTGGATATATTTCGCTTCTTCCGATGCCTGATTACCGATAAGCCTGATTTGTTTACAATCGCTTAAATGAATAATCGTTTCCTCGAACAGAGGAGCATGCATCGAAAAGCCGCCGATCCCTGGAATCGAAGGGTACAAACCTAGTGCGGCCAAAACGAACCACGCAGATCCCGCTCCCAAATCATTGTTGCCGATCAGACCAGCAGGCCCATCATGGAACAGTTCAAACATGCCCTTGCGCACAATTTCCTGGGTTTTCCAAGGTTGTCCGGCAAAGTTGTAAGCCCATGGAATACCATAACTTGGTTGATTGCCCAAAAAAGAATACGGCTCAGTCGAGCCTGCGTTCAATTTCTGGAAGAAGAAATCGAGTCTTGTTCTTGCTGCTTCCAAACCGCCCATTTTCTCGAATAATCCCTTATAGTCAAAAGGAAGCACCCACGTGTACTGAGCTGAGTTTGCTTCTTGGAAGCCGTGCTCGCTAGCCGGATCAAAGCTGCTCTCGAAATTCCCGTTCGCCAGTCGCGGTTGAATATAGCCATCTTTGAACGAAAGCTTCCAACTCTGTGAGCGGTTCAAATACGTACTATATTTCCCCTCATCGCCTAGCGCTTTGGCAAACTGAGCGATCGCGAAGTCCGCATTGTTATATTCCGGGATATACCCGGTCACCCAGCCGCCTCTTTCAATCGGAATGTAACCCAGCTGTAGATAGTCGGCCAGATTAAACCGTCCGTTCAAACTTGATGGGGTTGATGCATGAAAATCCATTACTTTCAAAGCTTCTTGCAAATCAAAATTTCGTGCGCCAAATGCGTACATATTGGAGATCGTAAT
>NZ_JBFTQB010000621.1:0-3944 GCF_056398785.1 Paenibacillus sp. 01T422
GTGGTAGGCAACCATAGCCAAATCTCCCACGTTGATGTTTCCGTCATTATTCATATCTGCAGACTTCATTACCGCTGCCTTGAAGATATCCACTGCGCTGCCAAGTGCGGCTGCAGCACTGTCAACTTGGGACTGTGTCGCACTTGCATTGTCATTTACAGCTTTCCCTGCAAGGATGGCAACGCCAAATGCGTCTTTCGCTGCCTGCGAGTATTGACCAGGTTGTGTTCCAACCACGGCAGAGTCAAACAGACTTTGTGCATTCGTAATCGCTGCTGTTAAAGCAGATTTATCTACAACGACTTCTACGCTGCCAACTGCAATATTCTTACTTCCAAGAGCCCCCTGAATGACAGTTCCCTCTGGACCCACACCAAATTTAGCCTGGGTAGCAGTAATTGCTCCTGTCGTATCATGTACACCGTCCTTGACCTTGAAGGTCAAATTGAGAACCGGTGTGCTGGCTCCAGCAACCCCTCCGATATTAGCGGCAATGAGTCTTACTTTACCAGCGGTTGACTTATCCTCTTTAACAATCTGGATATTGTCGTTTGCACCTGTCACACTAACATATTCAAATACGTTGGTATCATAAGACAACGTAACATCTTGGGCATAGACACTTTGGGCTAAGTTGTCTAGATTCACCGCCACTGTGAAGCTGCTACCAGGTTTCACCGTGCTATCCGCCGAAATTGCAGCAGTAGGCACCTTTTGTTCAGGCCAGATTGGATCCGTTGTTGCATTACTTGTAGTTAACAATATTCGGTCGATAATAAGTCCATCTTCCCTTCCCCACAGTTTCAAGTCATGCATGCCTGCCGTAACATTCAAAGTAGCTCCACCAATCAACCCGCCGTTTGTACTGCTGATATTGGCCCATTTAAACTGGCTGTTACTCACACCTTGAATACCATTGGTAGTAAATTTATATTGATTATCCAATCCAACATGGATAGAGTCTGAATTATAATCAATACTTTTCGCAAGTAACCATACGTTGTAGGAACCCGAAGCCGGGAAGTTGACTTTATAATTCAGACTTGAACCTGAGGCAAGTGTAGCTGCATCCGTGCCTGACATGGCAAAACCATTATCAGGACCAAATAACATGGCTTTCGTTGACTGTCCCTCAGCCAGCGACCAAGTATGTCCGTTTATGGTGCCATAGACGTAAGCAGTAACTGAGTTTTCTGCAGCAGTTTCTGCTTCGATGGCCACTACAGCAGGAGTATTGACACTAACACTAATCTGCGTTATTGCTGTCCCGCCTAATGTTCCTTTATAACTTACAGTAACATTGGTTGTTCCACTGGCTTTGGCCGTAATTGTACCGTTTGCAACTTCTGCAACGGCAGGACTCGGATTCGTATAAGTTGCTGACTTTGTTATATCTTCCGTACGTCCGTCCATGTACTCTGCTGTTACTTTAAATGTGGCTGTTTTGCCAGCATCCAGTGCGAAAGAAGCATTATCAACCGTAATATTCTTCACCGTCAGCTCACTGTTCAAGTCTTTTACTTGTACATGGAGTGTATCTGTTTTACCGCCATAGCTTACGTTAATGGTTGCGGTGCCATAGCCAATGCCGGTTACTACTCCGTTACTGACACTTACCAAGCCGCTTGGTGAAGATGTTGCAACTGCTTGCGCAGTCATATCTTCACTTGTTCCATCGGAATATATGGCAGTAACCTTCATAGTTGCCTGGTTCGTTCCGGAGACAGTGTCGATCTTTTGTTTATCAATAGATGCATTAATGGCAGCTAATTCATGAACAGCACTCTTTTGCTCGAACTGCCAAGAATCTACCTTGAAGAGATTCCCTGCTGATGCTCCCCTGTATACCATATAAACATCATGGACACCTGAAGCACCTGTAACACTTGTTGCCTCTGTCTGCCATACGTTGTCTCCGCCTGTATTGGAAATCGGAAGCGACCCAATCAATGTGCCATCGGCACTATCAAGACGGAGTTCTAACACGCCACCAGCTGAGCCACTTGCAACATTAGCCTTAAACATTCCCGCTCCTGTAGTACCGAAGTCGACTTTGGAAACGGCTGTCCAGTCACCATCACTAATGTTGCTTACAGCGAGGTTTATACTGTTTACCATACCTCCGGGCTCGGTAGTGATTTCGGTGGATATACCTCCGTTCCAACCAATGGTTTCAGCCTCAACCCTTGTATAGGGATTAAAGTTTTTCAACTGCGGGACACCTTTGTAATCCCCGATAATATTCTGGATCATTCCGTTTGCATCAATGTCAACTTTATTAATGTGTGCATTACGGTATCCATGCGGTTGTCCCCCCATTTGAGGTACCGTTCCGCTTTCGGCCAATGCCTTGGCAAGGGTTTGAGCATGGTAGACGATATACCATTGGTTTTTAAATTCAAACACGGAGTGGTGATTGTTACCTCCTACACCGAAGAATGTCGCTGGATTAGGCAGTATGGTTTTAACATACGTAAAGGGACCCATCGGATTATCGCTCACCATATAGGCGATTGTTCCAGTAGGAATATCCGCCGGATGTCCGCTTGAGAAATTCGTACAATAGGAGTAATAGTATTTTCCGTTATATTTATGAATGCCTGAGTCTTCAAACAACCACGGTGGATTGATGCGTCCTAGTGTCCCGCCGCTCGCACTCAGATCCAAACTAATCATATCTGCTCCAAGCTTTGCCACACGCGCTGTCCCTGGGTCAGCCTCCTTGCCAGTTGGTACACCACCACCAAAATAGATATACCCGCTTCCATCATCATCAACTAGCACTGCTGGATCAAACAGCCATGTCACATCACTGGCTCCTGGGGTATTTCTATTCACGAGAGCTTTTCCAATTGGATCTGTAAAGGGACCGATCGGACTGTCTGCTGTAAGCACGCCTATTCCATTCGCACTATCTGCAAAGTAAAGAAAGAATTTCTCCTTCCCATCTATCGTTTTATGTGCAGCTGCCGGTGCCCAGGAATTATTCGCCCATTTGGCCGCACCTTGCGCGCCAGCTACAGGTATTTCACCGTGGTCTGTCCAGTTGATCATATCGTCAGATGAAACAACCGTAATCTTATTAATCTTACTGTATCCGTTATCCTTAATTGTCCCGTCTGCATTGTATTCAAATACGTCATTTGTCATGTAAACGTAGACTCTGCCGTTATATTCCATGGCATATGGATCAGCACCAAATTTTTGCGAAAATAACGGATTAGCATTGCCAGGTGTTTTCCCAATTGCAGGAGTAATCGTAGCTGTCGCAGCCTCTACACTCCCAGTCATTAATGGGCTTGATGTGAGAGCAACAGTTAAAGCCATTGTAACCCCAAGCAATTTATTCCACTTTTTCATAGAACTACCTCCACCATCATGATAGGAATTCTGATACATTAGACATCACATTTTTCATTGCATTTTACTACTCTTTTTTTACCTAGACACCTCCTCTCCTCACTCCATCTACGTCACAACACTATTCAAGTATTTTGGATGCAACGATGGCAAGATCCAGAATATCGATCTTATTATCGCCATTCAGATCAGCTGCCTTAGCAGTCGCCCAATCTGAACTAGTAGAATCCTTACCAAAATGGTAAGCAACCATCGCCAGATCTCCCACGTTGACGCTTCCGTCATTATTCATATCTGCAGATTTAATTACCAATGCCTTGAAGATATCCACTGCACTGCCCAGTGCTGCTACGGCACTGTCAACCTGTGACTGTGTTGCACTTGCGTTATCTTTTACAGCTTTGGCTACATCTACAGCAGCTTCTAGCGCATCTTTGGCCGACTGCGGGTATTGACCAGGCTGCGTTCCGACGACTGCTACATCATACAAACTTTGGGCATTCGTTATGGCCGTTATTAACGCAGTTTTATCTACAACAACTTCAATGCTGCCGATTGAAATGGTTTTACTGCTTATAGCTGCC
>NZ_JBFTQB010000622.1:0-3928 GCF_056398785.1 Paenibacillus sp. 01T422
GAAAGGAGGTAATTGTTCAATGAGTTATGCAGATCAAAAGGGAACAAAGGCGCCATCCATTCAATTAAAAGGGATCTTATGGGGAATTCTCCCGCTTATTTTGTTAATTGCCATAATCGCAACGATTGCCAAAGTAGGTACTGGCATAGAAAGTGAACCTGCAGCGCCGATTGAAGTCTTGAACGTTGAGAAGATCACGCTTAATGATGATGGCATTCAAGTGAAGGTTCTGAACTCCGGCCCTGAGGAAATAACGATTGCTCAAGTTGTTGTTGACGGAGCTTTCTGGAATGCGGAGTTCTCACCAAGCGATTCCTTGAAACGATTCGAAAGCAGTACGATCAATATTCCATATCCGTGGGTGCAAGGGGATCCGCATGAAGTCAAACTCATTACGTCAAATGGCTTGATTTTCACAGGTGAGGTTGCAGCAGCAGCTGCAACGCCAAAGCCGACAGGAAAGCTTTTTGCCCAATACGCATTAATTGGATTTTATGTCGGGGTCATTCCTGTAGGGTTAGGTCTATTATGGTATCCGTTCCTACGCCGGTTCTCCGTGAAAGGCATGCATGTCATTCTTTCCTTGACGATAGGACTCTTATTTTTCCTTGTCATTGATACTTTCGAGGAAGGGTTTGAAATGGCTGCAAAAGCTCCTGGTGTGTTCCAGGGAACTGGCTTAGTATGGTTTGGCGCACTTCTCAGCTGCCTATTCTTGATCGCTGTTGATCAGTCTAATGATCGCAAATTAAGCAGCAGAACGCTTGAGGGAAGCCGAGTATCCAGGAAAATTGCGACTGGCATTGGATTGCATAATTTTGGCGAAGGACTTGCAATTGGATCAGCATTTGCAGTTGGAGAAGCGGCGTTAGGCACTTTCTTGATCATTGGTTTTACCCTTCACAATATTACAGAAGGCGTCGGAATCGCTGCTCCATTGCTGAAGGATCGTCCTAACTTGAAGACCTTTGTTACGCTAGCCTTAATAGCAGGTGGTCCAGCTATCATCGGGACTTGGGCTGGCGGATTCATTTTCAATGATACTTTGGCCGCATTATTCTTCGGGATCGGTGCTGGGGCAATTCTTCAAGTCATTTATGTTATTTCCAAAATGATCCTGAAAGAATCCGAGAAGCGAAGCTTGTCACCAGTTTCTTGGTTGAATTTTGGAGGATTAACGGCAGGGATTCTCATTATGTATGTCACAGCGCTTATGGTGAAATTTTAATAAACGAAGGATAGAAAGTAGGTGCTCATCATGTTTTCAGGCATTGGCGTTTCAGGTGTTATCATAATTGCCGTAGTTGCGTTATTGTTGTTCGGACCTACGAAACTTCCACAATTAGGTCGTGCATTCGGCACTACGATCAAGGAGTTTAGACAAGGAACGAAGGGGTTATTAGAGGAAGATACCACAGAGAAACAAAAAGGTGAATAAGAAGTCAGGCCAATCCACAACAGCGGATTGGTCTTTTTTTGATGAGAAAGGTAAAATGATGGGGTATCGAAGTGAAAGTAAAGGACCGATGATCAGGATGAAAATGGAGATAGAAGATAAGACGATTGAATTTCATGTTTCATATGGGGTTAGAAAAAAAATATCGATTCAAATCGATAGTACAGGCTATATGACCGTTAAAGCTCCTAATGATACAAGCCAGGAGACCATTATGAGCCTTGTAAGACAGCATGGGAAACAGATCGTGGAGAAGTTACAACTCATTGAGAAATCGAAAGAGACCATTCGAACAAAAGACTATCAAGAGGAAGGGAAATTCCTCCATCTTGGGAAATATCATTTTCTCCATGAGTTAATTGAAACTGCCGGACGAAGTGAAGATGAATTGAAAGTGAATCTTAAGAAGTTCTACTTCTCAAGCTRCAAGAAGATCATAGCCGATCGCATCAAGATCTATCAAACACAATTAAAGGTCAAACCAAAAGCGATTGAAATCGAGGAATCTAGCACCAAATGGGGAAGCTGCTCCTCGGATAAAAAATTAACCTTTAATTATCGCTTAGCGATGGCTCCGATCGATGTGATTGACTATGTCATTATCCATGAGTTATGCCATCTCACCCATATGAATCATGATCGCTCCTTCTGGAGGCGTGTAGGCAGCATTATGCCAGATTACAAGGTGAAGGAAGAGTTCCTGGCCAGATATGGACAAGCTATGACGCTATAAGTTATGCAAAGTATAAACTGTCGTCCGGACGAATTCGGCTTCAGTTTTTTTGTTTTTGTGCACGTAGGGAGCGCCACCGCAGCTCTTTACATAAAAAGGAAAGATAATTGTAAAAAAGCTCGGGATATTGCAAATCTATCTGTTTGAAAATATGTTAAGTTAAAAACACGCAGCAAGAAAGGGGAAGGAGGTAACGCGGTGCGTCACCAGGCAACGAGGCTGCTGGCTTTGTTTCTGTACTAACTCGGAGCGTTAGCAGAATATCCACGGAGTAGAAACGAATATGAGAATAGGAGATTACCGATGAAAAAAGTAATAGGGTTACTTATGGCTGTTATCTTATTTGCATGTACGCTGAATATGCCTATGAATGCTCGTGCTGCAGATCCAATTCTGGATGGACATGGATTAATGGGCGATTTCTTTAAATGTGTGCCTAATCCTGATAATCGAACAGATATCAACGTATTCAAATTCGATGATCTGCGTGGATCACGAGCTATCGGCAATCTGAATGGGGATTCTTTTGCCAGTATTTTTAATCAATTTTCTGGCACACCTGATTATAATACGGCACGTTTTACAGGAAGCATTGTTCCAACATACACAGAAGATTACACTTTCCATATGGTTGGAGATGACGGCTTTCGATTATGGATTAACGGACAACTGATCATTGACTTCTGGCAGCAAACGTGGGAGAAACCGCAAGACAGTATTCCCGTCTCATTGGAGGCAGGTAAACATTATGATATCAAAGTTGAATATTTACAAGGCTGGGGCGGCACATGGCTCAAGATGGAATGGGAAAGTGCAAGTCAGCAAAGACAAATCGTTCCAGAATCAGCCCTTTACTTGCCTTCGGATCGTACGCTGGTAACGAAAAAAAGTGAGTTGACCGCAGAAATTCAGAAGTTAGATTATTTAGCAGCCAATTTTGCAGATAAAGTAACAGAAAGTGATCGCAACAAACTCCAAGCAGCTAAACAGACAGCTTCAGAGTTGCTTAGCACGATTGATAACGCAGTAATGAATGATCGAGATAAGGTTGAAGCCTTAATAAAAGGAATTGAAAACGTATCCATAGCACGTTCTGTGTTTATGGAAGCGATGGGTGTGACAAGTTCTTCTATACATAACAAATTTAACAATCCGCTTTATCAAGGACAGGACCCATTTGTCACTTACAAAGATGGCTATTATTACTTCGTATCTTCAAGCAATCTAGACTCTGAGAATAAAGTGTATGTATCCAAGTCCCGGACCCTGACAGACCAAGGGGAGAAGAAACTGGTTTTTGATTCACAAGGCACTCAAACACGTATATTTGCTCCGGAAATCTTCTTCTTTGATGGCAAATGGTACATTTATTACTGTGCTGATTTGAAGGCATATGATTACAAGCATATGGCGACTGTTTTGGAATCCGTTACGGCTGATCCTCAAGGGTCCTATGTAGACAAAGGTGCTTTATATGCAGGTGAGAATGGTGTCTATAAGCAAGCGAACGATTTTACCGTTTTTGAAAATAAAGGGAAACTCTACGCCGTTTGGGGTACTCTAGGCTCCGGAGAACCAATCGGACCAGCTATTGCTCCGATGGATAATCCTTATACCATTACCGCTGACCGCTCGTTCTTGCCAGGTGGAGGCGGGGAAGGTCCTCGTGTCTTGCAGCGTGATGGCAAAGTGTTCATCACCATGTCAGAAGGCGACTATGCATCAGATGGATACCGGCT
>NZ_JBFTQB010000623.1:0-5237 GCF_056398785.1 Paenibacillus sp. 01T422
TTGCTATACACTGCTTGCGAGTCTGAGGCTGAGTCTATAATGACAAGGAGGAGTTCATATGTACTTTTCAAAGAAATCGATGGAACCTGTGCCTGAAGAGCAAACGAACATTTGGACCTGCAGCACAGAACAGTGCTCATGTTGGATGAGAGATAACTTTTCATTCGCCGAAAGTCCAGAATGTCCGATTTGTCATTCTGCCATGGTCAAGGATTCAAAGATGCTCCCAACCTTATCGAACACAAGCAGCAGGCGATAATTAGTAATAGCAGCCTACGGCAGTACCCGAAGCCCTTTTTGTCTCCACGTTGGAGGCAATTAGGGCTTTACTATTATTAGAACGAAAAAGAGACCCCCTAAGGAGTCTCCCTTGATACCATTTTTTATAAAATCGTACGTTGGAAATCTGCTTCATCATAGGCTGTGTATTCACTGGATGGCTTCGCCAGAACAAGGATCTTGCCTCTATCCAGCTCACCTTCCAAGCGACTAGCCTCTATATCGGGTACGCCGAGTGCCTTCATCTTCGCCCTAAGCTCATCGCCGCGGGAACGAAATAGATTCGCAATGGCCGTCAGCATGCCCTCCTCCTCCAAGCTAATTTGCTCTGCACCCGTATAATTCGCGACGAAATCGGTACCTTCAGCACTGTGCGTTAGCACATAAATGTGTTCTCTCGAAAAGCCTTCCCTGTACAATTGCTGTACTTTGTCCTGCGCTTCTTGAAGATTGGTTGTCACACTCACTCTTGTATAAGTACCCATGGTAATTCCTCCTCTTTCGATTGATTTATAGGGTAAAGCAATTGTTACTGTGGGTTCATGTAGACTAGATGTGAACTAGATGTGGACTAGATGCCTCTGCGTCTGCCGAAGATCAGCGATACGACAAACATGATCAGGAAGACGAAGAACAATACCTTGGCAATTCCTACTGCCGCTGAAACAATTCCAAAAAATCCGAATACACCAGCTACAAGCGCAATGATTAGAAACATGACAGCCCAGCCTAACATAGGAAACACCCTCTTTTCATCGGTAATTTGTGTTGCTTGGCTATGCTATCTATTAACCACTTGTCCCTGGAATGAAACATTATTGGTGAAAAATCTCCCGCTCCATTCTCTCCAGCCTCTGATCCATCCGTTCGAGCAGCTCCTTCATCTCMATATTCTCCTGCTCAGCCCGATAATTAATGGCAAAGTCCAGAATAGCCTCCTGCTTGTCTCGATTCGCCTGGCGATTCTGACTCATGAGAATAACCGGCGCTTGAAACGCTGATATGCAGGAAAGTATCAGATTGAGCAGAATGAACGGCGGCTTATCGTAGGCGAAACGCGTCAGATTAAGAGCCATCCAACTCACCAGAAACAAACCAAACAGTAAGATAAACGTCCAGCTTCCGCCGAAAAGCGCGATACGGTCGGCAATGCGGTCCGCCCAAGACGACTTTTTGGCCTGCTGCTGCGTCAAATGCGACTTGATATTCCCTTGATACTCTCTAACCACAGGCGAAACAGGGCCTCGAACATGATGCAGGAACGGACAACAAAAAAACCACTTAAGACGATACCATCATCGTCTTAAGTGGTTTTATTTCTTACGGTATATGCGTTCCTGCGGAACGTACTCCTCATAATGCACACCTTCAGGCACGAAAAGGATGGACTCCTTCTTGCCTAACCCCAGATATCCTCCGCCTACTAAGCTGTCGTGAAATAGGCTGTGTACCTGTGTCTGCAGCTTATGATCGAAGTAGATCAAGACATTACGGCACAAGATCACATGAAATTCGTTAAAGGAGCCGTCCGTTGCCAGATTGTGCTGCGCAAACATCAGGTTATCCTTCATGACCGGCTGGAAGTAGGCATACTGATGATCCGTTGTGTAATATTCGGAGAAAGCTTTCATCCCGCCAGAATCCAAATAATTCTTGGTGAAATACTGCATCTGCTTAAGCGGGAAGGCCCCTTTTTGCGCCGCATCTATCGCCTTCTCGTTCATATCCGTTGCATAGATCTTCGTTCTCTCCGCTAATCCCTCTTCCTGCATCAGGATCGCCATGGAGTAGACTTCCTCCCCTGTTGCGCAGCCAGCGTGCCAGATACGAATCTCGGGGTACTTCCTTAGCTCAGGAACGACCAAATTGCGAAAAGCACGGAAAAAGCTAGGATCCCGGAACATCTCTGTGACGCGGATCGACATGTCATTAAGCAAGCGATCCACGAAGCCAGGTTCATGCAGAACCTTCTCCAATAACGCGGTGACGTTCGGCAACTTCTCTGCTTTCATGCGATTAAGAACCCGCCTCCGTAAGGAAGACCTGACATAGTGGCGGAAATCGAACCCGTACATTTGATACAGTCCTTCTAAGAGGAGATTAATCTCAATGTTCTGTCGTTCATCCTCATAAGACGGTTTCTCCAAATCGACAGGCTCCTCCACGGGCTTATGATTCAATGTTTCTTCACCTGCTTCGTTAGCCATACACGCATGAGCGAAAATAGCTGATCCATATTTAGCGGCTTCGTAATATAATCGGAGGCGCCGGCTTCCAGACATTTCTCTTTCTCACTTTTCATTGCTTTGGCCGTAAGAGCGATGATCGGCAGCTCATGCATCTGCAGTTCACCGCGAATCGCCTGCATGGCCTCATAACCATCCATGACCGGCATCATGATGTCCATCAGAATGAGATCGTACTCGCCGTCTTTGCTTAACATCTCCAGGGCATCTTTCCCGTGATCCGCCGCATCCACAGTAACTCCCTTCGTCTCCAGCGCAGTAACGAGCGCAAAAACGTTACGGGCATCATCGTCGACGAGCAGCACTCTTTTGCCGCTGAACAACTGCGCATCCGAATGGATGATATCCACGTCAGAGATGATCGTTTCAGCCTGTGAAATACCAGAAGGACTCGGCTCCGCGGCTTGCGTGGAAATAATCGTTCGCTCTTCAACGGCCGCGGCAATTTCTCCCCCATGAGGGTCATTGCCAAACGTCTCATTGTCCTGCTCCGTATCAACTGCGTTAGGTACGTAGAGCGTGAACGTACTGCCTTTGTGCACTTCGCTTTTCACAACAATAGAGCCTCCGAGCAGACGCGTAAACTCACGGCAAATCGATAAACCAAGCCCTGTTCCGCCAAATTGGCGGTTTGTGGTGCCATCCACCTGACGGAACGCTTCGAAGATGACCTGCTGCTTGTCGATCGGAATCCCGATACCGGTATCCATAATTGAGATGGCAAGCACTTTCTCTGCCGGGTCTCTGTGCAGGAGTTCCTTCACTCGAACCGGGTCTGCAAGCGCTATTTTCATCATGACAGAGCCTTTTTCGGTAAATTTGAACGCGTTAGAGAGCAAGTTCTTCAATATTTGCTGAAGACGCTGACCGTCCGTCTGAATGACATTGGGCACATCCGGTTCCAAGATGACATCGAACTCAAGCCCTTTTTTCTCCGCAACGGGAGCAAACATAAGCTTCATCAACTGCGGCAGCTCAGTGACATTGAAATCGTCCGTCATTATTTCTATTTTGCCCGCTTCGACTTTGGATAAATCCAGAATATCGTCGATCAGCGCCAGCAGATCTTTCCCTGCAGCATTGACCACGCGCGAATACTCCACAATCTCTGACATTTGCAAATCGCCATTATTTTCCGCAAGCATCTGGGACAAAATCATGATGCTGTTCAGCGGCGTGCGCAGCTCATGCGACATATTCGCAAGAAAATCGGATTTGTACTGCGAGCTTGTCTCCAATTTTAACGAATAATCTTCTAGCTCGTCTTTCGCTTTCTTCAATTCCAGTGCCTTTTGCTCTGAGAAATGGTTCTGCTCCTCTAAGAACTCGTTGGTCATGCGCAGCTGTTCCTGCTGCATTTGCAGCTCTTCCGACTGAGCTTGAAGCTCCTCGGATTGCGCCTGAAGTTCCTCCGTCAATATCTGTGACTCAGAAAGCAATCGCTCTACTTCCATGCGGCTGCGCACATTCGTGATAGCTGAACCGAATTTCTCTTGCAGCGAATCTACCAAGGTCAAATGCTGAGCCTGAAACGAATGAAGTGACGCTAATTCGATTACAGCCTCTGTGTGGCCATCCACAAGAATAGGAGCGACTAACAAGGTACGAGGGACAGAAGCACCTAGACCGGACGTTAGTTTCACATGATTTTCCGGCAAGTTATCGATTAGGAAAATACGCTGATCCACGGCACACTGACCAATCAAACCTTCTCCCAACCGAAAAACAGCCGCAGAAGGATCCTTCCCGGACGCCGCATACCCAGCTATTTTCACATACCGAGTTTCCTCTCCGACGTTTTCTCGAAGGTAGACAACGCCATAGACACTATCCAGCATTGGCGCCAGTTTGCTTATAAAAGTTCCACCCAAAGAGCTGATATCATTAATCCCCTGATACAAAGTGGCGACTTCGGCGATATTCGTTTGAATCCAGTTTTGCTTCTCCAAGTCCCCCAACATATCATTGGTGGCTTCGGCCAACTCCCTAATTTCATCATGGCTGGTCAGTTCGATCCTTGACGCCAGATTCCCTTCGGAAGATGTAATATAACGAATCATTCTCGTAACTTGTTTGATCGTGCTAGTAATAGAATTAGATAAGATGAGTGCTACGATGATAGCAAAAATAGAAATGATGCCTAGAAGGGTAAAAAGAATAATTCTAAGATTTTGATTACTTTGAGCAAGCTGCTCGGCCCTAGCCTTCGTCAACTGCTTCTCGGCCACGAGAAAAGAATCAAACTGTGTGCGCAGTTGATCCATCAGTTTTTTGCCAGAGTTTTGCTTAAAATATTCGTCGATCGCGGCTTGTTTATTTTCTTTCTTCAACAGAATCACATTGTCGCCAGCCGTGCGAATCCAGCTTTGGATCGTCGGCTTAATACGCTCTAAACTCTCCTTCTGAGCTGTATTATTACTAACTAGCTGCAGAAGCCTATTATAATTATCGAGCCATGTTTTGTTGGCTGAGTCGTATGGTTCCAAGTATTGATTGTCTCCAGTAATGATGTAGCCCCGCATGCCGGTTTCCATATCAACCATATTTTTCTGTATGGCGTTGATAAGATCATGCGCTTCCAAATCATGACTGGAGACGAAATCCACTTCCTTCTGCAGCGAGCTGACACGACCGCTCACAATGAGAAGAGCAATTCCTAAGCATATGATAATAAATACATATCCCATGATAATTTTTGCACGTATATTCATG
>NZ_JBFTQB010000624.1:0-3913 GCF_056398785.1 Paenibacillus sp. 01T422
GTGCTCCTGTTCGTCATGAAAGACTCCAAGCTTCTCGCGAATATTCCGCCATCCGAAGCGACATCCGTAGCAGTGCTTGATAAAGAGAATCGGTTAGTTGCTTCCAGCGGTCTTGCGCAAAGTCCTGACTTTCTTACCTATGACAAGTTTACGGGGGAAAACGGACTTTTCTACGGGGATGTAGCTGGTAAACAAGTCGCTGTATCGTATACGACCTCGGCTAGGACAGGATGGAAGTACATGTCGATGATTCCTGCCGAGCGCTTTGACGATAAGATGAAGTACATGAAAAGCTTGGTATATGCAAGCATAATACTCAGCCTTCTTCTGGGAGGGTTGGTCACGTTCTTGTTCCTGCGCAAAAATTACAACCCGATTCATCTGCTCATTCGAAGTTTCTCGATAAAAGCAGGGATATCGTTTGCGGAGGGGACGAACGAGTACGGTTTTCTGCAAGATGCGCTGAACAATACATTTGCGGAGAAAGAGCAGGTTGACCGCCGGCTGCACCAGCACCGTGATGCGATTCGCTCCCATTTCTTGCAAGGGCTGCTGAAGGGGAACCTGGAGCAGGACATCCCTGTACATGAGTCGCTTTCTGCTCATGATATACGGCTGGATTCTCCGCATTTTGCCGTATTGCTGTTTCATATCGATCATTTCGGCAAATTTCAGGAAGATGTAGTGATAGATCCGCAGAAGGCGAAATTGATGCAATTCATTCTTATGAATGTGGTGGAAGAAGTGATTGGCCTTCAGAACCGAGGCTTCACGACGGAAATTGACGATATGCAAGCGTGTATTTTTAATTTTGGCTCTGAGGAACCGGATACGGAAGAGCTGCGGCGAGTGGCCGAGTCGGTGAAATTATTCCTGCTTGATCATTTTCATGTGCATTTGACCGTGTCGATCAGCGCTATCCATGAAGATTTGTTCGGTATTGCCGAGGCGTATCAAGAAGCTCTGTCAGCGATGGCTTATCGACTTGTCAAAGGAAGCGGAGCGATCATTCGCTACGAGGAATTACCGAGTTCCGAGGCTGTTCGTCAGGCCGGAAATTATTATTATCCGCTGCATGTGGAACAGCAATTGATTAATTTTGTCAAGACAGATGACTATGAGAAGTCGAGTTCGATTATTGAGCAAATTATTGAAACAAATGTATCCAATTCCGTTTTGTCAGTGCCGCTGGGCAAATGTTTGATGTTCGATCTTGCTAGCACGATGCTGAAAACAATGAATGAGATCGGATCGCAAGGTAATAAAAAGTCTTTCATGGAACAATTTAACCCTGTCGAACGGTTATCCGAATGTGAAACTATCAAAGAAATGAAAAGGGAAATTCTTTCGATCCTTGAACAGGTTTGTCAGTCCATTCAAGCCGACCGCAAACAGGATTATAGTCCACTTGGCGAGCTTGTTAGTGCCTATGTTAAGGCCAACTATGCCGAAGAAAACTTGAATATTTCGATGATCGGAGAGAAATTCGGCATCACGCCTTCTTATTTATCCAAACAGTTTAAAGCCCAAACGGGTGATGCCTTGCTTGATTTCATAAGCCGGACACGTTTGGAAGAGGCCAAAAAGCTGCTTACCGAACAACCCCTGTCCATTATGGAGATTGCGCGTAAAGTCGGGTATAACGATATCAATACGTTTAACCGGACGTTTAAGAAATTCGAAGGCATTACGCCAGGTAAATACAAAGAACTGAAACCATTGTGATCTGATTTGTGAAAGTCGTCCAAGCTTGCTTGCGCGACTTTTCATTTTTTGCATAGCTATTTTGGATTCTGATGATTGCCTTTTACGGATTTTAGAGGGGGATTTGCAGTTTTGACGATATTCAAAAGGTCGGTTCACCATCCATACTAAAGCCATGGTGCTGCAAGACGAGAATCTGCACTAGAACATACGAGGGGGATTACCTATGAGGAAACATTCCAAGAGAAAGTCAATAAGCCTGGCGCTAAGCGTTGTAGTAGCATCCAGCATGTTCGTTGCGTGTTCCAAAGTTAATACAGGGGGGCCAAGTGAAACAGGAGCTGCCAAGACGACGGCAACACCGTCCACCGCAGTAGGCCAATATCCGATTAGTACGCAAGAAACGTTAACCTCCTGGGAACAGATCGACACGAATCTGGCGTCATTCGTCCCCAACTTGGCTGAAGCGCCATTCGGTAAGCGGTTAGAGAGCGAAACAGGTGTTAAGGTCAAGTACACGCACCCAGCAGACGGTCAGTCGAAGGATCAATTCAACCTGCTGATTGCTTCGAACAATTTGCCGGATGTGATTGAATACAATTGGGGCGGCGGCGGAGCGGCAGCGTATCCGGGTGGACCTGAGAAAGCCTTAACAGACAAGGTCATTCTTCCTCTGAACGATTTAATCGATAAAAACGCGCCAAATTTAAAAAAATTGCTTCAACAAGATAAAGAACTGGACAAAATGATCAAAACAGACAATGGCACCTACTACGCATTCCCAATGATTCGTCCAGACAATGGATTGGTTTTCAGGGGACCGATGATCCGCAAAGACTGGTTGGATGAGTTGAACCTTCAAGTACCTACGACGATCGACGAGTGGTACACGGTTCTCAAGGCTTTCAAGGAGAAAAAAGGGGCCACAGCGCCGTTCTCAGCTCAGTACAGCAATGAATTGAATATCCAGGATGCGTTCATTGGCGCTTTTAAAACAGCAAATCGCTTCTATATCGACGATCAGGGCAAAGTGAAATACGGGCCTACAGATCCTCAATTCAAGGATGCACTGGCTTTGCTGCACAAATGGTATGCCGAAGGCTTGCTTGATAAAGATTTCGCGCTTAACACAGACTCCAAATCGCTCGATACCAAGTTAATGAGTGATGCTTCAGGTGCAACAGTAGGCTTATTGAGCGGAGGTATGGGCAGATGGATGGATACCGGCAAGAAGAAAAATCCGAAATTCCAACTCGTTGCGGCACCTTATCCTACTTTGAATAAAGGCGAGCGCGCTTTCATCGGTCAACGTGACTTCAAATACAACCCTGTTGCAAGTAAAGCGGTTTCAGGTGATTCCAAACATGCGGAGCTGGCAGTGAAATGGATGGATTACGCGTTTAGTCCAAAAGGYAGCATGCTCTTCAACTTCGGTATTGAAGGCGAGAGCTACACATTGGATAACGGCGTGCCTAAATTTTCTGAAAAAATCACGAAAGATCCTAAGTATAACCTGCAACAAATGGTATCCCAGTACACGAAACCGAACGGTCCTTTCCTAGGCGATAGCCGCAAAAGTTTCAATACGTTCAAAGAGCAGGATGAAGCAATCAAAATTTGGGAGCAAACGGACGCTGCCAAGCATGTTATGCCGCTCTTCTTGACGCCGACAGCTGAGGAAAGTAAAGAATTAGCCAAACTGAACACAGCCATTACAAGTTACAAAGAAGAGATGTTTGTTAAATTTGTCATGGGCAAAGAGCCGATCGACAAATTCGATGACTATGTGAAACGGATTAAAGAGATGGGAATTGACAAGGTTACCCAAATCTATCAAGGCGCTCTGGATCGATACAATAAGAGATAATTAGTCTGCGGCGATTCTAGCGGAGGAAGGGACTCTCTGATTCTCCCCTCCGCAGAACAGCGCCATGGATGGAGAGGGTGATGCTATGAACACCATGATTACCAAAACCAAACCGATGACAACCCTTGGAGAAAAAAGGAAATTGAACTTCGGAATTTTACTGGATATTCGTAAAAACAAACTGCTTTATGTCATGCTGCTTCCTGTTCTGCTTTATTATGTTGTGTTTCACTATGCACCCATGTATGGAGCCATCATCGCATTCAAGGATTTCTCCCCGAGACTTGGCATTTGGGGGAGCGATTGGGTTGGATTTGAGCATTTCCGTGAATTCTTTACGGG
>NZ_JBFTQB010000625.1:0-3913 GCF_056398785.1 Paenibacillus sp. 01T422
CCATACGGAAGCTCTTGATGCTATTCATGCAGAGAGTAACCGAATGCAGCATGTGACCTATCAACTACTCGACTTGGCTGAATTAGAACACGAAATGAAACTTTCCAATAACGTCTTTGATCTCGTGTCGCTTTGTAAAGAGACTATGCAACTTCTCAAGCCACTTTCTCGCAAAGAAATCCTGCTCATCCATTCTTTTAAGAGTCTTCTTATTGATGCTGATCGATTACGAATTAAACAGGTTCTTTTAATTACACTGGATAATGCATTGAAATATGCCAACCAAAGCATTGAAATTCATCTGGAAGACCTGATTTCACATCTAAGAATCCGAATTGTTGATGATGGTATAGGTATTCCTTCTGAAGAACTGCCTTTCATCTTCGAACGATTTTATCGTGTTGATCGTTCCAGAAACCGGCAAACAGGAGGTTCTGGTTTGGGTTTAGCCATTGCAAAGTCTATCGTCAGTCTGCACCATGGGACTATTCAAATAAATAGCGAAAGAAATTGCGGAACTGAGGTCATTATTTCCCTCCCTTCAAAGAAACCCTCCGACTCTAACTAAGAGTTGAAGGGTTTCTTGTTTTTCCTCTTCCTTTCACTTCGAAATCACGCTGATTTAATAAATGCTTTGCATATTTCAAAGGCGTTTCATAAGTTCTATAAAAGGTTTTATTCATCTTTGCCTTTTTGAATGAATACCGTTGATCTCGCCCGTTAATCTCGATCAATTTAATTTTCCCTTGATAATCAACTCCCAAATCCAGCCCAACGTCAGCCAGATGAGGAAGTTTCCCACTCAAATAATTCATAATGCTCAAGGATACTTGACGGATATCAGCCTTTATCCCTTCCGGATTAAATCCGCTCGCAGTAAATAATTCCTCAACTTTTTTAACCTTTCCACCTTTAGCTACGTTTGTTACATGTCGCCCGATCGCAGCAACCCTACCGATCATTCCAATAATTTGCCAGTAACCTGAACTACCTCGTTGTACGGATACTCGCAAATCATAAGGCCTACCATTGTAAGTAGCCACTGGGATCGCTTCTTGAATCATGTATTTTTGCTTACCCACATTTCTGTTGATAGTGGAAACCACTTTTTTATTTGATAACAATTTGGGAGGTCCCTTTTTCCAATGCAACAGCCATTTCCCGTCCTTATGCCTCTTCAGTTTCATAATCCCTTCGCCTACACTACTATTCGTTGGCTTAATATATAAGGAGGAATACTTATTCATTGACGATTGTAAGTGCTCTTGTGAAAATCTCATCGATAACGGCAAGTATTCACGTAAGCCTGGATTCTGATAAATCAGCTTATAAATTGAATACTTGTCATATCGATTTTGTCGATTGAATAAGATGCTAGATTGCGATAATTGCTTAAGCTTGGCATTATCTTTGGAAGAAAAGACAATAAGCCGATTATGTGTAACTTTAGGTATAGACAAGCGTTCCAGTCTGTACTTTTTTTTCCCATAAGTAAAACCCAGTGCTGTATTTCTCCCTGTTTGATCTAGTGACATATAAAAGATTTTCAGACCAAGCTGCTTCGCCGCTTTATTATAAAGCGCAAGCCGCTCATTTCCAGTTCTTTTACTGGGGATTCCTTTAAATGTCTGACGATCCAATAGTACACCGACAGTATGAAGCATACATGCGCCTCCTTTCAGATATGAACTATGTTTACAGTATATTGTCCAATATCTAAGCCATAACGGTAACTACCTACTTCGAAGTATTAAAAAGTTATCATAAATGGGATAGGTTCTTACCTGCTACTTTTGTTACTTGATCATCATAAGCTGTGAAGAATAGCCATTATGAAAGTAAAGGAGCCACTTCATATGCAGCGATCCCATCGAAATTTGAAACTTAACCGTGTTCCAACGAAGCGAGTACCTCTTAGATATGGCACAAGTAAATGGAGTAAACATAGGCTGCTTAGTCAATCCGCACTAATTCGACCTCATTTACCTGAAACGAAATGGTTAAACACCGAAAACTTTTGGCAAATGATGACTAAATATGGTGAAGTGATCATTAAACCAACAGGTAGCTCTGGAGGCCACGGAGTCATCCGACTTAAAACTCTCGGAATATCGAACTACGAAATTCATGATGGAGCTAGAAAATATAAGCTAACAAAACCTCAAATGAACCAATTTATTAATAAAAAGTTACGCAGGAGTCATCTCGTTCAGCGGCGGATCTCACTTGCTACTGTAAATGGCCAACCTTTTGATCTTCGTGTAATGGTACAACGACGCCCCAATTCGCCTTGGCAGGTAACAGGGAAATTAGCAAAAGTAGCTGGGAAAGGTTTTGTTGTCACAAACATCGGAAAAAGCCATGGCTATGTTGTTACGGCCAATAAAGCCATTGAATTATCCAAACTTCCTACATCGAAGTCTTCAACCCTTCTTCGGAAATTAAATAACGTTGCCTTAAGCGCGGCGTCCAAGCTTGGCCCCTCCTATCGGTGGGTAAACACTATGGGCATTGACATGGCGCTCGATTCGAATGGTCATGTTTGGATCATTGAAGTGAATTTTGCCCCCATGTTAGGGCTATTCCTGAAACTAAAAGATAAGTCAACTTTCTATAAAATTAAAGCAATCCATTTGAGTAGGAGAAAATAATCCTATGTCAGCTTGTTATCACAGGGCCCAATACGGAATACGAAAAACCCATGAGCTTATTAGGCTCATGGGCTTTACAGTTTAAATCTTATTAATGATTAGGTACCACATATACACTGCCATCAGACAATACTTGCACGGTGCCAGATGCTGATTCAATTTCACGCAGTGCCCAATGCTCCAGCGGTACATCCGGCCAGCTTGAAGACTTTGCGTCGGCGGTCGGACGATGGAACAAGCGGTTGAGAATCGTCACTGCTTCCGCACGATTCAATTGATTTTCCGGCAGGAAGGTGCCGTCGGAATAGCCCTGCAAAATGCCTGCTTGCGAAGCTTGCTTGATCGCTTCGAAAGCCCAGTGCTCTTGCGTATCGCTGTATCCCGCATAAGAGGTGCTTCCAGCTGCTTCAACCGGAAGCAGCCTAGCAGCAATGCTGGCAATCTCCCCTCGGGTAATTGCGTCATCAGGGCGGAAGCCGGTGTCATCACCGACCATCAGACCCGCGCGCTGCATATTGGCAATGGCTTCTGCGGCCCAATGTGATTTGGCAACGTCCGGATAACTGCTAGGTTCTCCCGATGCCGAATCATTATTGGTCTTACCAGCGCCAATGCGATTCAAAATCGCTGCCAATTCCGCACGCGTAATGGCTTGTGAAGGGTGGAATGTGCCGTCCGGATAACCGGATAAATAAGGTTTCAGTGCACCCGCTCCATTTTTCTGAATAATGGTAAATGTACTGAACTTGCTAATCTCAATAGCAATACCTACTGGTTTGCCATCCGCATCATAACGGATTTCTCCGTGCGTAAGCACCTTTTCGCCGTCGCTGTGTTCAATGTACACAGCCAGCTCGTCCAAAACTTGTTTGGCCGCTGCTGCGTTCTCCGGCAAACTCAAGTTATTCAGCGGGAACACGACTTCCGTCTTGTATCCCGAATAGTTTGTCTCAATCTTGACAGGTTGGCCGATAACCGAGACAGCTCGGCCTCCTGCATCTTTGAGCACAAGCTCAGCAGCTTGCACGCGTGTCGTTACTTCACTACGCTCAGCCTCAGCGCGGACCGGAACAATGCGGAAGTAGGCATCCTTTCCGTCTTTGCCCATTTGCTGAAGGGACTCCACGGATACTGTGATCTGCCCTTCAGGCAGCACCAGCTGCAGTGACATGCCTCCATCTGCAAGCATGCTTACCGTTTCGATATTTAAGCTGACAATCCGCTCATCTGCAGGATCGTCCGGTAAGTCCGTTACATAGATG
>NZ_JBFTQB010000626.1:0-3907 GCF_056398785.1 Paenibacillus sp. 01T422
ATATCTACTTAATGTACATATCTTATAGCGTAGTAACAAATCACCAGAGGGGAATGAGTAA
The DNA here is from genome assembly GCF_056398785.1 of Paenibacillus sp. 01T422. Taxonomy (NCBI): domain Bacteria; kingdom Bacillati; phylum Bacillota; class Bacilli; order Caryophanales; family Paenibacillaceae; genus Paenibacillus; species Paenibacillus sp. 01T422. The sequence continues at coordinate 62 of NZ_JBFTQB010000626.1, forward strand.
ACATGGGAGCAGTAGGTTATGGTGGAAGTTGTGCAGGTTACGGTTCTAGTGCAGCAGCTATTTTGGTTCTCTTTATTCTTTTGGTAATCATCACATCCGCATTTGTATGGTAATTTCTTAGTCCAACACAATAAACAACAAGAAAAAACGGCCACGCAATAATATGCGGGGTCGTTTTTCTTGTTGTTCAAATCATAAAAAGTTAACCTCGCAGCAAAACGCCAAACACACCTGCTATTTCCTCCTTCAAAAACGGTTTTGCTCCTAGGTCCAAGACCAAGAGCCGCTTACGATTCCGTTCCAAAACCTGTAAAGCGGACTTCAGAACAACCGTTTTTAAAGTCACTTCACATGAAGGAATTTCAAAAATTAAAGGTAACTGTTCGACTAGATGTACTGATGATACCTCCAATACTTTCGATGCGAGGCAAGCCAGTTGGTTTTGTGCCGCCATCAAAGCTTGTTGCAAAACATCTCGCAATGCCAAGGTCATATTCAAACCTGTACAGCCATACCAACGATCATTTGTACCAACCCACATCACAGGGAACCCGGATACTTCCTCTCCTACACCAATCATTGGCGCTCCCATCATCGTCGTCAAAGCCTGCAAGTAAAACTGGCAGTGTTTATCTTCTATTGTAGACAACTGTACTCGAATGACAGATGGCAATTGAAGTGCCTGTCGCTTGTTCAGTACCTCAGCCAAACTCCTTTGTAGTCCTCGGCCAATGCCTTCTGCAACTGTTTCTCCTGCTCCAACGCCAATAAATTCTTGCTGACCTATCCTCATGCATTCTGATTCCCGCAAGGATGGAAGCGTCGAGACGAGCAGACCGGCCATTCGAGATACATACGCTTCAATCCCGGTCAGCCCCGCTTCCCGCCTCGCTCCCTCATGCGTCAAATCTGCACAAATAATGTCTGTCAGAAGCCTAGCTGGCCCTTCCGATAGCGGATCGACTGCCTGAACACGACATTGAGAGAGCGGTAACTGCTTTAAATCTCCCTCCTCCCAAAGATGAAAAACCCCTGATTCAGCAGATGTCAATCTTTTAAAGTATGTAAGCAATCCATTCTCCGTTTTGCTTGATCTCCGTTCGAGCTGTTGATCAAAATCATAAATCCACTCAGCTGCGGTATATCCGGAGACAAGTGGATGAGGCATGAACGAATGCCATTTCCCTTCCAATGTCTCCAGATTAAGAAGGAAGAATTGATTACTTTGTTCCGCATCGTTCGCTTCCGTCATCTTTTTTAATAATTGAAACACGATCACATTCGCTAATATTGCTCCCGCAGTAGAAGAAAAGGTGTGCAACTGAGGGTCTTTATAAATCGCAGATTCGTGAATGCTGCGAAACGCAGACTCCCAGCATCCCTCAGAGTCGGGATGCACAAGGGGACCCGCGAGACCCACTTGATGTAGACACACTGCTGGAAGAAACACCTTCCTCTCCTCCCTGCAAATGGCGTGAAGCATTCGCAGCTCCTCGATATCTCCTACCTGTGACACATACAAAATTGAATCAAACGGCCTCACTGCCTCTCGCCAACTACTCATCCCTTCCGTCTGTAGGGTAACTTCCTCTATTGTTGCCTCTGGGTCTGTTTTACGAGTATGAGCCAACAGTTTAAACATCCGTTGCTGATCAGTCGGCTCAGAGCCAGTGACTAGCACATGAACATGGGGCATTCCGGATACAAACAGCGCAGAAATGAGTGAAATCAAAAATGGACCAGAGCCGACCGCCAATATTTTGGTCTGACGATAGGGGTGAAAACGATTGATATTTGTCATTTTATTCTCCCTTCGTAATTCCCGCTCTTTCCCAACTCTTCTCAAGTAATAGTATGTATGGCTATTTGTCCCTCATGTCTTATACCGAGTAGGTCCATCCACAATTGGATATACATAGTAAGCAAATGTAAGCACATTGTCCAATACGCGCATATAATAGTGATCACACAGATATAATGAAATCATCTTAAATATAGGGCTATAAGGGCAAATTGCTGTGAGATGAGGTAAACTGCATGAAAGCTATCCTATCATCTGTCGGGGAAGGTTTATTAGCCRATTACGTATGCGGGGAACTATTGGACCGTTATGAGGTCGTTCGACAGTCAGATTTCACTTCTGAAATACCGAAAGCGGCAAAATTGGTAGTGGTACTGCATGATGACTGGCCTTCTTCCGGATACTTCGAGGCTGAAGAGGTTCTACAACAGGTCGGTATCCCGTGGTTGCGAGGCTTTCTTTCAATGGATGAGGGCATAGTCGGCCCACTCGTTCGTCCGCGCACGCCAGGATGCTCCCAATGTGCGGATAATCGACGTTTCACGGCGTCGCCAGGCGACTTGCAACGTGTAAAATCTTCGCCTTCAGGAATTTGGCATACAGCTCACTTGCTAATTGCAGAGATAGAGCGAGTGATGCAGGGCAGCCGAGCCCTTACAGAGGAGCATATGTATATCGTTAACCTGGAAACTCTGAATAGCTCGCTCCATTTCTTCCTGCCTGACCCGCTCTGTGAGGTGTGCGGCAGCTTGCCCGACGATTCATCGGCGGCATCCAAGATTTCGCTCAAGCCGAGACCGAAGCTAAGCGCCGACAGTTACCGCAGCCGTCCAATAGACGACCTTAAACCACATTTGGCCAAGGATTATATGGATTCCCGGACAGGCATTTTTAATGCCAAGATGCTAGACCTTGTGTCGCCGTTTGCCGGCGTAGGGGTCAATCTGCCATCATTTCTGATGGGAGATGAGGTAACGGGAGGTCGCAGCTTTTCTTATGTAGAAAGCGAAGTGACCGCGATCTTGGAAGGATTGGAGCGACACTGCGGTATAACCCCCCGTGGCAAACGTACCGTAATCTACGACAGCTTCAACCATATTGCTGATCAAGCGCTTGACCCCTCCAAGGTTGGGTTATATTCAAATGAACAGTACGCGCAGCCAGATTTCACGTACGAACCGTTTGATCCCGACCTCCCGATCGAATGGGTATGGGGCTATTCGCTAGTGCGGAAGTGTCCGATTCTTATTCCAGAAAGTCTCGCCTATTACAGCTCGGGGTTCGGAAGTGGCTTTGTCCAGGAAGGCTCCAACGGGTGTGCGCTAGGCGGAAGTTTGGAGGAAGCCGTCTTACATGGGATTTTGGAAGTGACAGAGCGCGACTCGTTCCTGATGACCTGGTACGCGCAGTTGCCTATCCCTTGCCTGGACCCCTATTCCGCTAACGATAAGGAACTGCTGCTCATGCTCGAAAGGATGCGCGCAGTAGCTGGATACGATGTGAAATTGTTTAACATGACGACGGAGAATGGGATTCCGAGCATTTGGGCACTCGCGAAAAGCATCAGAACCGGGAAGATGAATCTTATCTGTGCGGCGGGAGCTCACTTGGATCCCGTACGGGCCGCGAAAAGCGCCGTTCACGAGTTGGCCGGTAGGCTAGTCTTCCTGCAAGAGAGATTTGAGGCGGGTCTGGAACACTATAAGCAAATGCTAGACGATCCGTTTCTCGTATTGCAAATGGAGGATCATGCCATGCTGTATGGATTGCCACAAGCAGAGGAGCGGCTGCAATTTTTGCTGGACGGACAACGCCCGCTTAGAACGTTTGACGAGGAGTTCAAGCGTAAAGCAAGTCATGCGGATCTGACCGATGATCTGAAGGACATTATCAAGGTGTTTCGCCGCTTGAACCTCGATGTGATTGCAGTGGATCAGTCGTCGCTGGAAACGCTGCGAAACGGGCTGCATTGCGTAAAAGTTCTGATTCCGGGCATGCTGCCGATGACGTTCGGACAACATTTGCAACGCTTGACGGGTCTGAAG
>NZ_JBFTQB010000627.1:0-3905 GCF_056398785.1 Paenibacillus sp. 01T422
GTTAATATATTGCCAGAAATATTATCCATTTGTTTTAAGCTGGAATCCAGATGTAGCTTGAGCTGGTCTACCGCATAAAGTCCATAATTGCCAAACTGTTTATTCACAATCTCGGACGACTTATTGGTTGAAAAATAACAGAGCGTAAGCAGAGGCAGGATCGCTACCGTCAAGAAAAAAACAAGCAGTTTGGTGTTGACGCTCTTAATCAACGGAAAATATTTGGACTTCATTCCTATCAGCCTTCTTTAACTTGGAGTAAGAATAATCATCGGGTCCTTCTATTTTATCATATAAACTCGTATTTATGGTATCAAACAAGAGGAATAGACAAACAAGTGCCCCCTAGGTCAGCAACTTTGGGGACACCTTCATACTTATTTATTGGAATTATAATTCGTCTTCTTTAAAAATTGGCATGATGTGCAGTTCGAACTGGAATTCTCTCTCATCCAATCGATATTGCTCCAGAAGCTCCGGACCACACGAATTCGATCCTACACCGCTCATCTTGTAATCGAGATGAACGATCGTTTCCTTCCGTTTCACCAGCTCAACATCGTGCGTTGCTAGCGTTAAGTCCTCTGGGCTATAGTGTGACGCGTTAAAGCTGAATTCGCCATCGCTTGTAAAGCGTAGACCCATCCCCTGCTCATTGGACACAATCGCCCATTCGGTGCCGTATCTGGCTCCATTCTCTTGCGGCATAATATAATTCTCGAACATATCATCCACACGCAGCAGATATTTGCCTTTTCTTACGCTGTGGCGTTTATCAATGTAGCTTTCATGCGGCCCCAGTCCGAAATATTCCACCTCTTCCGTTCCGCCAGGCATCGTCAGCTGCAAGCCAAAGCGTGGAAGGAACGTAAGTCCCTCTCTGACATTCACGTTCACACGTAGAGCAATTGCCCCTGTACCGTCGATTCTCCAGATTGCTGTGCCGTGAAGAAGGGGAATCTTAATATAGCCGCCTAGTGAGAAATCAACTGTAATCTCCACATCCGCCTGCGACTGCTTGCTGATCTCCGCCTTGTACACATGCATTACCGCACGATCATAATTGTCTTCAAGCCACAAACGTTTAATTTTACGGTCGTTATCCGTTGGCGCCCGCCAAATATTGAACTTCGGAGGAGCCTCAATCATATTCACACCATGCTTGGTTATCCGCGTGAAGGTACCATCATGCAGATCAAAAACATGGCGGAAATCAAATCCTTCTACAATCAGGCTGTGATCTTGCTGCTGCACCTCAATTGTGGCACTCGTCTCGATCCGTGGCAGATTCTCAACAACAACAGGCAGCTCAAACTGTTCGAACGTAATCTCGTGTCCTGCAGCTGCCCACTGGGTATCCCGGCGCAGTTTGAAGCTTACTGTAAGGAAATATCGGCTTGCTGACGACTCCGGCAGCTGATAAGGAATTGTTACGGTTTGCGTCTGATGAGGAGCGGCATTGACCTCGTTCATCTCGCCCTGTTCAGTGGTTCGTCCATCCTTCTCCATTTTCCAAGTCATGACGACATGGGCAAGATCCTGAAAGTCATACAGATTCGTCACTGTGATGACTCCCTTACGCAAGTCCGCAGCCTCTACCCGAATTGGCGCAATCACTTTTTTGAGTTCCAATAGGCCTGTATGTGGTTTGCGGTCGGGGTCCACGAGCCCATCGATACAGAAGTTGCCGTCATTGGGTTGATCACCGAAATCGCCGCCATAAGCGAAGAATGGCGTGCCGCCCGGGGTACGCGTCTTGATGCCGTGATCCKACCATTCCCAGACACAGCCGCCCATGAGTTTGGGATGCTTATAGATGACATCCCAGTAATCTTTCAGATCGCCTGGTCCATTCCCCATCGCGTGACTGTATTCGCATAAAAACATCGGTTTGGTGCTGTTCTCGTCACTGGCGTAAGCATCAATGTAAGCAGGAGAAGAATACATGCGTCCTTCCACATCGATCACTTCCGTATCGGCGCTGCCCTTGTGCCGAGGATCGATACCCTCATAATGGACCGGTCTGGAACGGTCTCTGGCTTTCGTCCATGCTGCCATGGCAATATGATTCACGTCATAACCGGATTCGTTGCCCATTGACCACATTACGATGGAAGGGTGATTTTTATCCCTTTCCACCATTCGCTCTGCCCGATCAACGAAAGCTCGCTGCCAAGCTGGATTCTTGGTCAGCATATGGTAGTCACCTGCGTGGAACACACCATGACATTCCAGATCGGCCTCATCGATGACATAAAATCCATATTCGTTGCACAGATTTAGAAACCGAGGATCGTTCGGGTAATGGGACGTTCGAACCGTGTTGATATTGTGGTTCTTCATTAAAATTAAGTCTTTGATCATATGATTCATCGGAATCGTTTGCCCTAGCTCCGGATGCGAGTCATGACGGTTAACCCCTTTTAATTTGACCGGCATACCGTTGATTAAGAAGACACCAGCTTTAATCTCAATTTTTCTGAACCCGACTTGAAACAGCAGCACTTCGTCGCCAGCGTAAACATATAGTTGATACAAATAAGGCTGCTCTGCATTCCACAGCTTCGGCTCGTCTATTTGAAGTTCGATGGTTCCGCTTCGATCGATGAGTGAGTTTCCCTCCTGGATGAGCTGGTCTGCGGCATCTTTTAATTCGACTCTGACGGGTAAAGCTCCCGTTGTTGTAATCTCACAACGAAGGGTGGCTTGGCGCAGATCTTCCGATAACACCTGGCGGTTGAACACGTCCCTGATGTGGTTCTTGCTGCGCGCAAGCAGGTAAACATCCCTGAAAATCCCGGAAAATCTCCACAGATCCTGATCCTCCAGATACGTGCCATCACACCACTTCAGCACCATGACCGCCATCCGATTCTTGCCAGCCTTCAGATAGGGTGAGATATCGAACTCTGCAGGGACTCGGCTGCCTTGACTGTAACCGACGAACGCGCCATTCACCCATAGATACATACAAGAGTTGACACCTTCGAAAACCATATATTTCTCTTTGTCCGCCCATTGCTCGGAAACTTGAAATTCCCTGACATACAATCCGGCCGGATTCTCATTCGGAACAAAAGGCGGATCACACGGGAATGGATAATTAACATTCGTGTAGTGATTCTGATCATATCCATTCACCTGCCAACAAGATGGCACGATCATATCATCCCAGCCGTTCACATCGGCATTGGCATCATAGAAACCATCCCGCACCTCTTTCACGCTGCGCACATACTGAAACTTCCAAAGTCCGTTCAAAGTCTGATAATACGGAGATTTCCCTCGCTTGTGATTAAATGCGCTTGCCTCATCCGCATAAGGGATATAATAGGCTCGCGGAGCTATTCTATTGATATGCAGAACATCTAAGTTTTCCCAATATTTTTCAATTTTTATCACTTTCGTGTGACTCCTCACCTGTGTTTAGTAAACGATTACAACCTACTCTCTCATCTTAGTTGGAATGGACCTATTTTCGCACAGACATATGTTTGAAAATGGTGCACTCTTTTTCGAAATACGCCTATATGGCTGGTTGAAACGTTTCCTATCGTCTTTTTGTTTGATTTATTCGCTATTTTGTTTGAAGACAGGTACCTGTTGAACTTGTAGCTTCATAATACACTCCGTAATCTTTCATAATTCTTGCCATAGTAAACTGGACCGGAGTTTTTAATGCCTTGATCTGGAACGTTAATTAAAAAGCCGCAATCAAAATGATCACGGCTTTAAACTTCTTTTATTTAATTGCTTTGATGATTGCTGATTGAATATAACTATCTATGTTCGCGCCAGGCATCCAATCCTTAATAAACTCTCGGGAATCGTCTTTAGGTTCAACAATAATATTCTGAAACCCACTTCTTTGCAGAAACGCTATTACCTCATGAACAGTAGATGCC
>NZ_JBFTQB010000628.1:0-3899 GCF_056398785.1 Paenibacillus sp. 01T422
GCTTATAAGCAGCAAAAATGAAGTCTCCATCCGGTGCGGTAACGACGAGATTAGAGGAGTTATCACGAATTACTACTCAGCCTTCCAACTTTTGAAAATTAGAAACATCATGATTCCCCTAGAGCTAATCGAACAGATTGAAGTCTTGGAACCGACAAGCAGTTCAGCAGCATTATCAAAAATTAGCCGCGGTTCACTTCGTTTAGTTACCCGTGAGAGACTTTCAAATCAAGTATAGTAGACATACATAAAACCTACATAACAAAACAGACGCCGCAGCTGCGGCGTCTGTTGCTTTATACAATACGTTTACGAAGCGAGCCAGAAATGTAGTCAATGATAGAGACGGTAATGATAATCCCGATCAGGATGATCCCTACGCGCGGCCACTGTCTAGCGTTAAGCGCGAAAATAAGCGGCGTACCAATCCCTCCAGCACCAATAACTCCAAGCAGAGTTGCTGAACGAACGTTGATCTCGAAACGATATAACGTATACGAGATGAAATCAGGAATTACTTGAGGAATGACGGCGAAGGCCATCCGCTGCCATAGATTAGCGCCTACGGCGTTCATCGCCTCTGTAGGCCCCATATCCATATTCTCAATGGCTTCGGCATACAGCTTCCCGAGCATCCCTACAGAGTGCAATCCTAAGGCCATTACCCCGGCATATGCATTAGGTCCTACAGCTTTGATAAAGATCAAAGCCATAATAATTTCAGGAATCGTACGTACGATACTCAGGAACAATTTCCCTGTTCCCGAAACGGCACGGAATCGGCTCATATTCGCTGCAGCCCAGAAGGCAAACGGCAAACATACAATCGCAGAAACGAAGTTCCCCAAATAGGAAATCGATAACGTTTCAAGCAAGGAACGAAGTAAATCTTCCCCTTCCGGAATATAGACATACGCCCAATCCGGATGAAACAAACCGGAAACCATCGCTTTTGTCAAAATCCAAGTCGTCGGTTGAAATCCTGTTAACTCCAGACCTGTCAACGACCAGATGAATAAAGCGATAACTGCGCCCCATCCTATGATTTTGTAAGTAAGAGCACGAGATTCTGACACTGGCTTCGCACTGCCTTTCAGCAGGTAGGAACGGAACCGGGTACTTACTAAGTCAATGATGACAACAACAATCAACGTGTAGATAACAATCGCACAGGACTGATCATAACGGAACAGATCCAGTGTATTTTTGAGCAGCAAACCAATACCTCCGGCTCCAACCAAACCAAGAATGGCTGACGCGCGGATACTGACTTCAAACGTATACAGAAAATGAGCAAGGTACGTAGGTGCAACCTGTGGAAGGACACCGAAGCGAATCAGCTTCAGCTTATTGGCACCAACGGCTGTCATCGCTTCCAGAGGGCCTGGATCAATCGCTTCCGTCGATTCATATGCAAGCTTAGACAAAATACCGAACGTGAAGAAAATCAGCGCGAGCGTACCTGCTGTCGGGCCGAAGCCCACTAACACCGCAAATAGTGCAGCATACAGCAAATCCGGAATCGTACGAAGCAGGTTCATGATCAGCCTAGCTGGATAAAAAAGCCATGGCGTCGTTGTTACGTTACGTGCTGCAAGAAGCGCCATTGGGTAAGCGAAAATAGCTCCCACAGCTGTACCAATAATGGACATTTGGAGGGTTTGTGCCATCGGTTTCCAAATATCGGCGAAGAACGCCCAATCCGGCGGAAACATTTCCCCAATGAATTTGAGAATTTCCGGCGTTCCGGTCACCAGCTTCGTGAGTGTCGCATCCGTCTGGTAAATGCTCCCGATCAGGAACAGCACCATGATGAAGGCGATGAGATAAATCTTCGTCCGAGGAGGTCTTTTGACAGACGTCACACTCATCCCTCCTGCACCCCCAGCAGCTCATCTTTCTTAATGGCACGGCCATAAATTTCGGAGAAAACCTCATCCGTCGCTTCAGCAACGGGTCCGTCGTATACGACTTTACCTGCACGAAGTCCAATAATACGTGTTGCATATTCGCGTGCAAGATCGATAAAGTGCAAGTTAACGACTGTTGTGATACCCAGTTCCGTATTAATTCGTTTCAGGTCATCCATAACCTGTCTCGTGGTTAAAGGATCCAAGGAAGCAACAGGCTCATCCGCCAAAATGATCTTGGCTTCTTGGGCAAGCGCCCTCGCAATGGAGACACGCTGTTGTTGACCGCCGGACAATTCATCAGCGCGTGAATAAGCCTTCTCCCGAATGTTCACTCTTTCCAGTGCTTTCAGGGAAAGCTCAATATCATGCTTAGGGAATAATCCAAGAACCGTACGAAGTGTGGAATGATAGCCTACACGACCAGATAATACGTTGCGGAGCACCGTGGAACGCTTAACTAGATTGAAGGTCTGGAAAATCATCCCGATATCTCTGCGCATCCGGCGTAATTCAGCACCATTGGCTTTGGTGATCGATTTGCCATCTATCAAAATTTCTCCGTCTGTCGTCTCATGTAGGCGGTTGATTGAACGCAATAAAGTCGATTTCCCCGCACCAGAGAGACCAACAATAACAACGAACTCCCCCGGTTTAATAGTCAAATTAATGTCGTTCAGACCCACAGTTCCGTTAGGATACACCTTGGAAATATGTTTAAACTCAATCATATAAGTCCTACTTTCTCTAAATGGTATCAAAGATCAGACCAAACTAATTCAACGAATTTCGTCAAAATCCTTCTTTCTATGATAACCTTTAGAAAATATTCATATTCCAATGTTCACCATTACAACAAAATAGCCCCGGAACTTGCTCCGGGGCTAGTCGATATTCTAAACTTTAGCTCGCCAGCGCTCCTCGATTTTCATCCCTTTCCATACCGCAATGGAGACGATCCACGCGATAACGAACAAGGCAACGAGGATGAAACCTAAGGTGCCGAAATCAATGTCCTGCAGCCAAGTCCAGAAGGCGCCTTGCATATCGAACTCTTCCGAGAGTACTTGCCCCAGTTCAATGACACCGATAATTAAAGCAGCAATGACGGCCAGAGCGGTTACAGTCAAATTGTAATAAAGCTTACGCACGGGCGTATGGAAAGCCCACTTGTAGGCTTTGGTCATGAACATCCCATCGGCTGTGTCAAACAAGCTCATGCCTGCTGCAAACAGCAGCGGGAGTGAAATGACACCGATGAAGGGAATCGCATCTTTGGCCGCATGGGCAGAGATAGCTAACAGCGCAATTTCACTAGCCGTATCGAAGCCTAGGCCAAAGAGAAAACCTAACGGATACACATGCCAGCTTTTGCTGATGAAGGAGAATAACGGTTTGATCATGCGGGCAATGAAACCACGGGATTCCAACAGCTCTTCAAACTCATTGTCATCCTGCTTGCCGCCGCGAAATTTGACGAACAGTTTATATAAGCTTATTAGAATAATCAAGTTTATAACACCAATGATAACAAGGAAAAGTCCGGATACCGAAGCACCAATGACGCCGCCGAAACGCTGCATCCAAGGAAGCTCCCGCTCCGCCCATGTCACCGAAAAAGCGGTCACAATCGCCATCAGGAAAACGACAGAAGAATGACCCAGCGAGAAATAAAAACCGACGCCTAACGGATTGCGTTTCTGTTGAACAAGCTTACGGACCGTATTGTCAATGGCCGCGATATGATCGACGTCAAAGGCATGCCGCATGCCTAGCGTATAAGCAAGCAGTCCGATTCCCCAAAAGGCAGGAGACGATTTGGCTACGGAATAAAGTCCAATAAGCCCTAATACATGGAGAAGCAAGATAAAGCCTACATATCCGCCCCAGCTCTTCCGCTGCTCCAGCAATGATTTCCACATGTGGTAAACACACACCCTTCCCATTCGTGCTACGATTTATTAATAATGTAGCACACGTGTGCAGGAC
>NZ_JBFTQB010000629.1:0-3897 GCF_056398785.1 Paenibacillus sp. 01T422
TCAGTAGACGATCTGTATCGGACAACACTTTTTCAACTTTAAAACAAGATGGACACACGTACACATTCATCGTGAATGGCGCCGTCAGGAACGCGCTGCCCAGCGTTTTTGGAATCGTTGGTGTGAAGGAAGTCTCGTTTACGACCTCATTCCCGGCAAGCAATAGCAGTTCATGACAGTTCGAGCATTCAGGCGCTTCTTCCTGCTCATCCGTGATATGCTGTACCTTTTCACCATATTTATCAAGCGGCTCATCCGAGTCATCCCATGCCAATGACAAATCCTCATCAGCATCAGGGAACTCTTGCTCTTGGAAACGGAGCGGTTGACCCGTTAATTTCACTTTCAAATCAATACTGCGGTAATCATTCAACTCGTTAAAACAATGCGGGCATTCATCCTCCGGCCCAATCTCGGGATCCCAAACGATCTCCGTTTGACACCAAGGACAAACAACTTCTTCATTCGCACTCATGACGTAATCCTCCATCTATTGCACTCAAGCAAATTTCATTAAATAATAAATCCCTGCCGCCATAAACACAAATGCAATAGCAAACAAGGTGCCCCACAGGTATTTCATGTTCAAGCCTCCAAGACTATGTATGATTCTAAGTTACGCATGCGCCTACTACGTAAGAAAGGGAGACAGATAGCGTCAAAGACAAGAAACCTACAGCGCGGTTATCTTTTTTGATTTCTTCATCAATTTTAAAATAAGGTGTTAAGAACTCAAAAATGAAGTAGGCTGCCAGCAACAGCAAGAATCCGTRGCCTGCCCAAATGAGAGAGTGAATCATCGTGTCATTATTTAAAATGGCAAACCGGAACAAATTGCAAATCCCAAAAATTTTCCCGCCTGTCGCCATTGCCACAGAGAGGTTACCCTTTTTGATCTCTGCCCAGTCATCATACTTCGTGACCATTTCGAAAATCGTAAGAAATATCACAAGCGCAATGACAGCAACTGCAAAAAATGCAAGCGTCGATAAATACGGATTACTCAGCAACACATCCACCTCTTCATTCATATCGTCTCCTGCCTTCCTTCCATGTAGAGAGTTTAAACCTTGATTTAAAAATCCCTATATACGGTAGAAGAGACTGAGTTAGGCTCAGTCTCTCGCAGGTACTATTAGTATATCATTAAGATTGTTTTTTTTCAGCAAGCTTTGCTTTCATAGCTGCCAACTCATCATCGATGCCGCTTTTGCTTGCGCCAAGCCCTTCAAGCTCATCGTCCAAACTGCGGTTTTTGGAACGAATCTCGCCGCTTGCTTGTGCTTCAGCTTCCATCTGCAGGACTTTCTCGCTCATGCGGTCAAAGCCTTTGGCTGCGTTGTCTGTACCAAATCCGGACATCGCTTGATTGATTTGTTTTTGCGCTTTTGCTGTTTCAGCACGGGCAATCAACAAATCCTTCTTGTTTTTCATTTTGTTGAACTCGTCTTTCATCTCAGTCAGCTGACTGCGAAGTTGATCCGCATTTGTTTTGGCAAGATCATATTGACGTTTCAACTCATCGAAACGAACTTGCTGCTCTTTCTTGTCTTCGAGTGCGCGACGGGCCAAATCTTCATTGCCAGCTTCAAGAGCTTTCATTGCTTGCTCTGTACGCTTGGTAACCATTTCTTCTGATTCTTCGTATTGAAGCTTGAATTTCTTCTCGATAGCGATTTGCTTAGCGACAGCAGATTCTGCTTCCAAAATATCTTCTTCCATGTCACGCAAAAACTGATTTAACATCTTAACCGGGTCTTCTGCTTTGTCCAGCAAATCATTTACCGAAGCCATCGTCATATCACGTAATCTTTTAAAAATACCCATTCTGAATTCCTCCTAAGGTTTATCCTTATTTATTTTATAATTGGTATTGCGTTTTCTTTTCTAATCACCGGTGCTTACACACATTAAATACGCAGTCCCAAAGAATGAGTTTCAAAAAGTTGAAAATATTTTTAAAAGTTATTTCAATTCCACAACTGTTACTCCGGCTCCACCTTCATTGTAGTTCCCCATGCGGTAACTTTTCACGTGTTTGTGGCGGCGCAGATACTCCTGCATGCCTGTGCGCAGCACACCTGTTCCTTTGCCGTGAATCAGGTACACTTGCCCCAAATTGCCAAGGAAAGATTCATCCAAGAAGCGATCTGCCTCGATCATCGCTTCCTCCATGTTCAACCCACGCATATCCAATTCCATTCGAATGTTCTCATCTCTTGTTCGTTTGATCGTGGTTGCCACCTGATGAACCGGCTTCTTCTGAGCAGGACTGCCTATTTTCTCGAGGTTGGTTATCTCAACCTTCATTTTCATAATCCCCAGCTGCACAGTAGCTTCCGTGGGGCTAACGAGTTCGACCACATGACCCTTCTGACCCAGGCTCATGACACGAACTTCATCTCCGGCCTCGATTCTCTCAGGCCGCTTCTTCGCCGCGCGAACTTGCTTATCGCGCAGTTCAGGCGCCGCCTGATCGAGGCGGCGCTTCGCTTCAACCAGCCGGTGGTCCTTGACCCCGCCGGCTTCTTCTTGCGCCATGCGCCGCAGGTCGGCGATCACTTCGTCGGCCTCGCGGCGCGCCTTGGCGACAGCCTCACGCGCGTCGCGCTCGGCTTTCTCGAGCAGCTTATCGCGCTGCTCGTCGAACTTCAGCTGCTGCGCCTCCAGCGTTCGGCGCATCTCTTCCGCCTCGAGCCGCAGCCTCTCGGCGCTCTCGCGTTCTGCTTCGGCGACTAATCGATTCTCTTCGAGGGAAGCGATCATCGACTCTACGCGTTTATCCTCTTCGCCAACCTGGGTGCGCGCATGCTCAATAATTCGGCGTGACAAACCAAGCCGTTCGGCTATGGCAAACGCGTTGCTTCGCCCAGGAACACCTACAAGCAAACGATAAGTTGGACTCAAGGTTTGGATATCAAATTCCATACTCGCGTTTATTGTACCTTTTGTCTGATAGGCGTAAGCCTTAAGTTCCGAATAGTGGGTCGTCGCAATGATTCGACAACCAATCTGGTGTATATAATCAAGGATGGAGATCGCCAGCGCAGATCCTTCAGCAGGATCTGTACCTGCTCCAAGCTCATCGAGCAGCACTAAGCTCTTAGGCGTCATATCCCGTAATATGCTAATGATATTTGTCATATGACTTGAAAATGTACTTAAGTTCTGTTCAATGCTCTGTTCATCCCCAATATCGGCATAAATAGCATCGAATACACATAATTGACTGCCTTCCTCCGCAGGTACAAACAAGCCTGACATCGCCATCAAACTTAATAAACCTACCGTTTTGAGAGAGACTGTTTTACCCCCTGTATTCGGTCCGGTCACAATAATTTGCGAGTAATCATTCCCTAACTCCAAGTCAAGCGGAACAACAAGTTCTGCCGCAATAAGCGGATGACGGCCGCGCTTGATCTTGATAAAGCCTCTATCATTCAGCCTTGGCATAGTAGCCTTTAGTTCTCTTGCCAGACCTGCTTTGGCGAACGTAAAATCCAGATCAGCCAACTGATCTACGTCATAAACAAGAATATCTACCTGTTCAGCCACAAGTGCAGTTAAGATGCGCAAAATTTTCTCAATTTCCGCTTCTTCCTTGAACTTAAGCTCACGAATCTTATTGTTCAACTGAACAATAGCGTCGGGTTCAATGTATAAAGTCGCTCCAGATGCGGATTGATCATGAATCATCCCGCCGAAACTAGAGCGGTATTCGGATTTTACAGGAATCACGTAACGATCGTTACGGATAGTGATCAGCACATCCTGCAGCATCTTTTGTATCGACGAATTGCGCAGCATTTGCTCTAACCGCTCACGAACCCTACTCTCGCCCGTACGCAGCTCACTGCGCACACGTCCTAATTCAATGCTTGCGCTATCTACAACAAC
>NZ_JBFTQB010000630.1:0-3895 GCF_056398785.1 Paenibacillus sp. 01T422
ATCGGCGACTTGCGCCAATGGATCGATATTCCGCAGCCTAAGCTGCTGATTGTGGACAAACCTGAGGTTTGTGACCAAATTCGCGAGGAGCTGCTTCCTCTGCTCGGCGACCAGATGCACATTACGAAATCCAAGCCGCACTATTTGGAATTCATGCACAAAGAAGGCACCAAAGGCCACGCCATCGCCTTCCTTGCCAACCATATCGGCTGCACGCTGGATGAGGTCATTGCCCTCGGCGATGCGTGGAACGATCGCGAAATGTTGGAAGTTGCGGGACTTGGTGTCGCAATGGATAATGCTTTGCCGGAGCTTAAAGAGCTGGCTAATTATGTGACCACAAGCAATAATGAAGATGGCGTTAGGCACGTTATTGAGAAGTTTATTTTGAATGCGTGAGATCTTTATTAACCTAAAAAAAGTAGTTACGCAAAAATGAGACCCTGTGTTGGGTCTCATTTTTTATATTTTTCTGCAATGCTAAGCATGTGCAAGAAATTAAGAACAAGCCGGGCTCGCAGAGGATTAAGCAATTCTCACACCAATTATAACCTATACGGTGTGTGTGGAATATGATGGTAGCCGAAAAAGAAGATCAATTCAGCATGTTTCCAGTAGCATCAAAAAAAGATATCTCTAGGGTAAAAGTTCAGCTAACGGAGTAGTACGACAAGTTCTGCTATAAGCAYCAAACAGTGTGAAAAGCAGAAGATTACARCAGTAATCTTAACTTTACAACCGAGGATGGGAATGACGKAACCATGTATCCCGAAACCATCCCGCCAATACTCCTGCGTGCGTCATGTTTAACAGAATATGAGGTGCGAAGTACAGGYAGATTCGGCAGAACGAAGGCTGTAGCCATTCGAATAGAAAAGGTATGCCAACGGATATGTCGCGCGGCTGAAAAACTAGATATGGTGAGAATGTTCAAACAGACTGAACTGACGAACTTCCGAATGTACAGGTCTAAAGTTAGAGCATATGGAAACATATGCACCATCAAACGATGGGGTGAGCGGCGTAAAGTAAGAATTTCTTCTATGAAATACGYTATGCCRAACAATGGTGGCATTGGTCTCACAGGCTTAGAGGAAGCACTTAAGTCTAGAAAGAATAGCTAGGATGTAAGGGACTTGGAAAGCAAGGGACGTTRSAACAAGGGCTGTTACCCAAAACGGTTGTTATAAGGCACAWGCCGAAATACATTAATCYTTGTGAGGGCAGGGGCAYGACTGGTGAAACTCCTGTAATGGGAGTGGAGGAAYAGCCCCAAGTCTAACTGAAAAGAACGATTGTTTTCCAAGCGTGAATTGCACCGATCAGGTAGGAACGTGGGGACATCAATGGATGCCACAGTGCAAGCTACWAGGATGACCTAACAGTCWAWAWCCTTGAGTAACGAGGAACTTATGATYTAGTAAAKTCAGTTAGAGGGAACGCCGGATGCCGGGAAACTGGCACGTCCGGTGTGGCGCAGGGGAAAAGCTGGAGATAACATCAAATGCTTACCTATTGCAACCGATAGCACAATAAACAGGGAGCAGATTGCCGAGGCAGCTTCTCCTGTTTTCATTAAAGTAACGGACAGTTATCTTCAAAAAGATGTGTTAAAATTACGTGAATTGGGACATAAATTTGGATCCACATAAGGATTTTATGATTGAACAATCAGCCGTTTTTTTCACTCCGATATGATTCATGACCCTGACCTAAAGATCGGCCAAAAAGTGAAGGAAATATTATTAAAATATTATGCACCTGAATGTGATCCGAAAACGAGTCTAGCCTTAATGGAGAGCTTGATGACTCATTTTAAAGAGACCCCAATTGATGAGCTGGATGAAGAAATAAAACATAAAATAGGTATTGTTGTACATGAGATGCAAACTATCTACACGCTGGAAGATCGTGAAGAGACAACGCAAGCTTTTGTGAAAAGCCGTATAATTGATATTAATTCTACCTGGCTACTCACTAATGAAAGGCCAATGCATTTGAAAAACCTATTATGGTATCGGGTAAACTCAAAGGAAGAAATTCTGCGATCATTTCACCTAACTGACTGGTGGTTTCAATGTGCGATTGTAAAGAGGAATACGGAAGTTGGAAATTTTAGCTACTTTCTCGATTATACCGAAGAACATGGAGAGGATCATGATGGAATGGTCCTTTACATTAAGGCCAATAACAAGGAACATTTTATTGAAACAGTTATTCCACGATTGTCTGACCTCTTAGGTGATAAACTCCAAGTCGTTACATAAACAGGCATACAAACTATTGTTTCGAGCGATATCCTGAACTGATTAACATAGGGGTACTCTAGTGCCCCCGTTGAATTCCGGTGATTATTATACGGGAGTTCTGCTATGTTCGCTACTAAAGGTTAGTCAGGATTTTTGGAAAGAAAACTTAGAACTTAAAGAAGAGTTCGATTTGGTTGTACTTGATTTCCCCCAAGCGTATGAGACAATAGCGCCGCTTATAAAGGTTTATCAGGATAAAAGCAACTACTAAACTACTGAACTAGCTAAATATGACCACCCAACATACCAATGAAACATACTTTAATAATCAAGCAGAAGCCCATTATCGTTCCATTGACCATAAATTTTGTTTTCTCTCGTATTTGCGATGAATTTGTCTAATCTACTCCTAAATAACTCTGGCTGATTCTTATTGCTTTGTATCGTGTCGATCCGAACTTTTTTATAAAGATCTGGGAATGCCATGTAATTATCATATACTTGCTTGTCCTCTTGTAGCCTCTGCTCTATATCTCTATCTATTCTAAAAGAATTGTGATCCATATCAGGAAGAACCATTCTTCCTTCGTTTGTCATTAACCCCAACTTCTCCAGGCGGCGGACTCGTTCTTTATTTAATTCAGTCCATGAGCTTTTTTTGCCTCTAGGAGACAGTCTTTGAGCTAGTTCAGTTTCAGATATTTTCTTTTTGACTCCATCGATCCATCCAAAGCACAAAGCTTCCTCGACCGCGTCCAAATATAACAACATATCAGGGTCGGGCTTCATACTAACCATAACCCAGCAAGATGTCTCAGTCTTACAATTCTCTTGAAGCCAGATCCTCAAATCTTCTCTCGAGTTGGTTCGAATTAGATTTTTAATTTCCATGGATTAAATATTGCCCCTCATCTGATGAAATGCCTTTTTCTTGTAATAAATGTAGTATAATTTATGAAAGCTGACAGGTGTATGTCATCTTTTATGAAAAAAATATGTCCTTGTCGATTTCATGATTGTTCACTCGTTGTATTCATAGGAGGTATGTTCGAGGATTCATAATTCAACTGCCTTGCATGTATCATTTATGCACGAAAGTTTTGTAAGAAGTAACCATCTATAAAGGAGAGATTGACGATGACAAGTACAACTTCTAAAGGTCAACTATGGACGGGAAGAGTAATGAGTGGGATAGCCATTTTGTTTATGCTGTTAGACAGTATCATGAAATTATTTAAACCTGGATTTGTTGTTGATTCTACCGTATCACTTGGTTTTCAAGAGCATCATATTTATTTGATTGGCATACTCGGACTTCTTGCTACGATTCTTTATACATTACCTCGTACGGCAGTCTTAGGAGCGATATTGTTGACGGGTTATTTTGGCGGCGTGATGGCGACGCAGGTACGTCTAGATGCCCCACTTTTTTCTACGATCCTGTTCCCTGTTTATCTTGCTGTGTTGGTTTGGGGAGGCCTCTGGTTGAGGAATGAGCAAGTGCGTAAATTCCTTTTATTGCAAAAATAAAGATGAGACTTTTTGGGGTATAGGCAGCCCGCCAGATGGCGCGGCTGTCTTTTCATTGTGAAAAAACGGTTACTACAGCACCTAACACCCAAAATAGGTAAAGGCATCCGATGAAT
>NZ_JBFTQB010000631.1:0-3894 GCF_056398785.1 Paenibacillus sp. 01T422
TTCTTATATTATTCGTCTACTATCCGTACATCATAGGATGGTTGTTCAGAAATTTTCGTAATACTCGTTGAATTTGTATCCTCAATTTCGTATTTGCTTAATGTATTCAAATATTCTGCATCTATTATTTTCGTCATTGATTCAGGTATCATTGATACTTCATACGTATATTTTATTTTAAATATCTCCTTGGGTTTAAAGGCTAAATCATTAATTGCATACTCAATGACTGCATTTGTGAACTTCGTTTCAAAGTCATTTTCTATACTTATAAAATGCACTTCCTTATTATGTTTAACTGGAATAATATGCCCTTCAAAAGTACTCGCCACAACATAATCTTCATTTTCCTTTTTGTACACCATCCCATAATATTGTCTAATTGAACCTTCACACGTAATTACGTAAAGTTCATCAACGCCATCTTTATCCCTATCTACGAGATAAGAAGAGTCATAATAATTTTTAATAGACTCCATTTCTGAAGGGTTCCCCTTTATTGAAATCTTTCCTTTCTTAATGTATTCATCAAGATTTATCTCAAAATCCTGTTGTGTAAACAATAAATTCATTTCACGGTTATTTAAAATACTATAAAGGTAATTTTCCCATATTTTTTGCGTATCGATAAGCGATATCTCACTTTGGTTCTTAGTTGGTGTTACTGTGGGGACATCCGTGAATGTTTCTTTTTGACTTCCGTTATTGGCATTTATTGTTGGATTCGTCGGTAAGATAGCTGATCGAGTCGAAGTATCCTGATTCAGTAGCGTATATTTACATCCTATGGCTAAAAATAAGATCGAAAGTCCTATAAATAAACCCAATCGACTAAACAAAGTGACCCTACCTACTTTCCATATTGACGAGAACTCGTAAAACGAACTTTTTGATCCAATTTTTGAATATATGTAAAGAACACTCGTTCTCAATTTTGTAGAGAGCCGTTCTATCCACCTACTATTTGACTTCAAGCACTGTAGGTACAATTTTTATTTTGTTCGTAATACCATCACCAAGCTGTCCGTACGTATCGTCGCCCCATGAGTAGATTATTCCTTTCTCATCGATTGCGAACGAATGGTAGAATCCGGTATCTATTTTTATTATTTTTGCATTTAGCTTACCATTAAGCAAAGGAACCTTAGAATCTACAACTGTTCCATTTCCCAGTTGACCGTACTCGTTCCATCCCCAACCGTAGAGCTCACCATTTTCAGTCAATGCTAGCGAATGTTTGAATCCTGCCGAGACGGACTTTACTTTCCCATTAAACCCACTTATTTTTACTGGTTCAGCTTTATCATGATTATCTTTTAAACTACCATCTTTATTATAAACGTTACTGCTGCCATCACCGATTTGACCATTAGAGTTATAGCCCCAAGCCCAAACCTCTCCATCCTGAGTTACGGCTAAGGAATGGTTATCTCCGGCAGAGATACTTTTTACATCTTTTAGCTTTTTCACGATCACAGGCATGTTGCCTTTTGAATTGTCACCATTCCCTAATTGATGAAATTCATTACGTCCCCACGACCATACTTTACCGTCTTTCGTTAAAGCGAGTGAGTGATTACCTCCAGCTTCTATCGCTATAATATTAGATAATCCACTAACTTTTCCAGGTCTTGGATGGCTATTGTAAGTTCCATCTCCAAGTTGACCATAGATATTATCTCCCCAGGCCCAGACATCACCAGACCTATCAAGAGCAAGTGAATGGTATCCTCCTGTACTGACTTGAATAATATCCTTCAAACCATCAATCTGAATGGGACTAATTATGCTTTTTTCACCCTCAGTTATTTCATTCTTTGAGTTATAACCCCATCCCCAAACAGAACCATCTTTCGTAAGTGCTAATGTGTGGTCTGTTTTGCCATTAATGAAGACAATATCTTTAATTTCACTTACTTGTTTCATTTCAGCACTATTTATTTTTGTTCCATTCCCCAATTGACCTACATTATTTCTCCCTGAAGTCCACACAGATCCGTTTGATTTTAAGACTGTTGAGGCATAACCTCCTGCTTCAATTGTGACGATCTTATTAGTCGATGCTTGCTCAGTTTCGGTTGTTTCATTCATATCGGTTAGAACACTACAGCCGCTAATTAGAAACAACGATAGCATCCATATCAAATAATTCATTATTACGAACCTCAATTCCATGTTTTGGCGGGATGTTTTTGATTAAATCAGTACCATTTAAGTCGATAGCTTCCCACTCCGAATATAAAACAAAATCACTTGTTACAGGAATAATCCCGCTCCAGTCAAAACTGTTCAATTGATACGCAACTTCAAATCTAACTTGTTGACAATCCTCCCATGTTTTATCTCAATCATCTTCCTCCGATAATTCCATAAATCGTTCTTATTTGCCAGCAAATGAAGGCATAACTTATTCCAACCCGATCTGATAATTATCCGGCATTTCTGCAGAATTCCACAAGTATCCTAATTTATCATATTCACTGACCTCTTCTTTAATCATTTTGTCCCTATAGGATCTGATACCTAACGTAATTAAACCAAGGACGGGTTCACTCGCTCAACGAGTCTTTTATTCAACTAACGTCTCCCGGAGATAAATATACATTTGTAGAATAAGATAATCATAAATTTTTATTTCTTTTAAGGTCTCTCGTGCCACAAACTAGTTACACTTTTTAGAGTAATATCTTGAACTATACTAAAGTCTGACTTCAATTTTTGTAAATTATCAGAACTGTAA
Source organism: Paenibacillus sp. 01T422 (assembly GCF_056398785.1). Taxonomy (NCBI): domain Bacteria; kingdom Bacillati; phylum Bacillota; class Bacilli; order Caryophanales; family Paenibacillaceae; genus Paenibacillus; species Paenibacillus sp. 01T422. The sequence continues at coordinate 2,741 of NZ_JBFTQB010000631.1, forward strand.
GAAAGACTTTTAACTTCTTCTGTTTTAGTATCTAGCACACCAACTTCTTCACCAGTTCTATCTTCACGTTTAAATAATACATACCGTTCATCCCAAGCTATCTCTAAAATGTTTGGTTTTACAACTTGTTTATCATCATTATTCCAATCAGCAATTTCATAAGGTCCTTCTTGAGTGACCTGAAAGACACCATAATCGTTTGGAAGCATAACATAACCTCTCATTTTTTTCTCTTGATCGAGCAATCCTCTGTAAAATATCAAACAGAGAATTACAATTAATAAAACAAAACCTAATATTAAGTATCCAAAAATTCCACCTATATTCTCTTGCTTATTATTTGTCAATTTCATATTCCCCCAACAATGAATTTGAATCATCTGGATAATATTAACACAATTGAACCATTCCTAACCTTTAGTTGAGAAAAGGCAACCATTCCATTATAGACGGCTACCTTTTCTTCTCATTTTTGAACTCTCGTTCGCCGTTAACTCATTGATCTTTCGGTTATGACAAGTGGTCTTTCATTTACATTTTTTCTTTATGACATTGCTTATGTGAAAATGATGCTGTCACCATTCTCCTTTCATATTTCTCCAACCAGCTATAAGACGAAGGCACCTTCTGACCCGCGAGTTGCTGCGTATTATCAGCTCCCAGTTAGCGTAATGACATGTTAGTGGCACTTTAAATCTAATGATAATTGGAAAATACATCTTAATAAAGAGAAAGATAATCCATCCTATTTTCATATTTATATCATTGGTTAATTAGGTGTTTTCCCTAAAAAAATATATAATTGAAATCATTCATTCCAATTCTTGCATTCCCCTCATTAACGAGGCCACCGAATCATACCGGCAGCCTCGTTTTTGGTTGAGCTATACTTATCCGTTAGTTCAACGCAACAACTATTATCGACGGAAAAACTCAGTTCTTAAAGTTATAATGACAGCAGTTAGAACATACCTTTGCTGCTTTGGACATTTCAACTTGAAAACCAAGTTCAGATTCTAAAGACTGAAGAACTGACGGTTTTACCATTCTTTCAACCACAGCGTTGATGTCGTAGCAATCTCCCATCCAAAGTGAACGATTTAACAGAGGGCAGTCATACATATCTTTACGGTCATCCATGTTAACTCTCCTTT
>NZ_JBFTQB010000632.1:0-5630 GCF_056398785.1 Paenibacillus sp. 01T422
CATTACCGTCAGGGTCCTTGAAGTTAAACCAATGATCATTTTCGACTTTCGTAAGTAATTGAACTTGCTTTTCTTTCATAAATTCGAAGGCTTGAACGATATCGTCGGTGCGTAATTGAAACGCTGGAACTTTATATACGTGATCAGGAGCATAAATTCTGCTGTCCAAAACAATACTCGGTCCTTCCATCGGTAAAACATAAATATGCCCGAATAATATTTCTCCATCCAAGGGTAAGCCTAGAATATCGCAATACCAATCACGGGCATGTTCTATGTTGCTGACTGGAATAAAGACGCCACCAATTTTATTTTTAATAGGATTCATAACAGGCCTCCAATGTATTTTTATGCTAATGATTACTAATTTGACGTCTTCAAAATTTTTCCTTCTAAATAAAACTTTTTGAATAAAAAACAGATGATAATAGATACTAAAAAGGACAAAAATGGAAATAAATTTTAAACAAAAGGGGTTTACATGTATGTCAATCGATCCATCCAAAGTAAAAGAAGGGCAACAAATGAACAACATGTTGACCAATCGACAAGGACATCCGATCACAAACAACCAAAATATTCGAACCGTGGGCAATCGCGGACCCGCAACGCTTGAGAATTATGATTTTATCGAGAAAATCAGCCACTTTGATCGGGAGCGTGTCCCCGAACGAGTTGTTCACGCTCGCGGTGCAGGTGCTCATGGCGTGTTTGAGGCTTATGGGACGCTTGGAGATGAACCTATTTCCAAATACACTCGCGCGAAATTATTCCAAGAAAAAGGGAAAATAACACCGTTATTCGTTCGTTTTTCCACGGTGATCCATGGCACTCACTCGCCAGAAACACTCCGAGATCCACGTGGATTTGCGGTTAAATTTTATACCGAAGACGGCAATTGGGACCTAGTCGGTAATAATCTGAAAGTATTTTTCATACGCGATGCCATGAAGTTTCCTGATATGGTCCACGCCTTCAAGCCAGACCCGATCACAAACCTGCAAGATGGCGAACGTTTCTTTGATTTTTGTTCGAATTCCCCGGAAAGCTTCCATATGGTGACTTTTGTTTACTCGCCATGGGGGATTCCAGCCAACTATCGCATGATGCAAGGCTCTGGTGTGAATACGTATCGTTGGGTAAACAACGAAGGCCAAGCTGTTCTCGTGAAGTATCACTGGGAGCCTAAGCAAGGCATCAAGAATTTGACACAGAAAGAAGCGAGCGAAATTCAAGCGACAAATTTCAATCACGCTACGCAAGATCTGTATCAAGCCATCGAGCGCGGTGACTATCCAGAATGGGAGTTGCTCGTACAAATCATGAGCGACGAAGAGCATCCTGAACTGGATTTCGACCCATTAGATGATACGAAGTTGTGGCCTAACGATCAGTTCCCTTGGCTTCCAGTGGGTAAAATGACGCTAAACAGAAATCCAGAAGATTATTTTACGGAAGTGGAACAAGCAGCATTTGGTGTGGGCGTTTTGGTCGACGGGCTTGATTTCTCGGATGATAAAATGCTTCAAGGACGCACGTTTTCGTATTCGGACACACAACGTCATCGCGCTGGCGCCAATTATTTGCAGCTTCCGATTAACGCTCCCAAGAAACAGGTAGCCACGAATCAAAGAGGCGGGCTCATGCAATACAAAGTCGACCTTGCACCAGGTCAGAATCCGCATATTAATTATGAACCGTCCGTCTTAGGCGGGCTTACGGAAGACAAACAACCGGGCAAAGAGCATACGCCGTATATTCAAGGAAACTTGGTGCGCCAATCCATCGATCGGAATAACAATACGAAACAAGCTGGGGAAACGTTCAGGAACTTCGAAGCCTGGGAAAAAGATGAACTACTTTCGAATCTGATTGGAGATCTCTCCCGCAGTGATCAAAGGATCCAGGATAAAATGATCGCCCTTGCTGAAGAAGCCGATGAGGAGTACGGTCGCAGATTAAGAGAGGGCTTAGAACAAGCTTCCAACGAAGGTTCGAGCCAGAAAAATCTTGGCAATAAAAACGGTGACAAAGCTCCCCAGCAAGCTGTGGAAAAAGGACATGAAGCAGAATAACCTTTCGGCCGTCGGCCCTCCTTCCCCTTCCAGGCTCGGAAAGAAGAAACCAACATCAAAAAGCAAAGGACCTCTGCATGCCAATGCCCAATCGAATAACACCAAACGCCTGTCTCTAAACCGAAGATTATCCGATCGGATGTCCTTATGGATCAATCCCCAGGGTTGATCTAGGCTCATAAGTTCTGTTTCTATAGGTACCATAACATCAATTGCCGCATCAAGCCAAGCCTCTGCTTCGTCCCTATTCTCATGAAACAGCGCAAGAAAACAATTTCTTTCTTCGCTGCTTTGTTTAATAGAAAGCCAGTTCTCCGTGACACCTCGGGCAGTCATGGCTTCGACCTTATTGGCCTCAGATAGTCCACGCACGTGAAACTGGGCGAGATCACGCATGGCTTGAAACGCTAATTTCTCGGTCCAATTCGGCACTTTCTTGCTATCTTTTAAATCCTCCAACAATAATAGATGCCATCCCTGGGTGCTTACTGACCCATAATAACGTGGTGAAATTGGCGAAATCGCACTAACCTCACGATACACAGCTTCTTCTAAAGGAAGTACGCGCCAATTCTCTGCAAGTGAACCTTGCCCAGCTCCCTTGGCAAATATTGTTCTCCCATCTTCTAAAAAAATGCGAAACGTTGCCGTCGGCCCATACCCTCCAAACACACGAGTTCCCATCCGAATTGCGCTTGTCATTTTCTCTTCTACTTGTTTCCGTAATTCAGTTGGGACATCTCGCCAATAAGGCTTAGGTTCCCGCATATCCTTTCACCTCTCCGTCACATAATAGGCCGATTTCAAAATCATGGGATACTTGCTCCTAGGCTGACATTCATCTCTTCTTGCTTGTACTTTAGCGCAGGAAACTGAATGGTGACTCTCGTTCCGCTGGCTTCCCAATTATTTTCAATGTCGACTCGGTATCGTGTCCCGAAAAAAGCTTCGAAACGTTCTTTGACATTTCGTATCCCATAACCGCCCGTATTTCCCTCTCGCTGGGCATTCCAGTTTTTCTTCAGCCCGACTCCATCATCCGTGATTTGGATAATAACTTCTCCGCCTTCTTCTCTTGCGCTGATGGTTATACTGCCGGTTAACCGCTCATTGAACCCGTGCATAATCGCATTTTCTATGAACGGTTGTAACGTCATTTTGGGGATGTACCATTCTTGCAGATGTTCGGCCAGATCAACGGATACCGTCAAACCCTCCTCCCAGCGTAATTGCTGGATTTGCACATAACACAACGCGTGTGTAAATTCTTCGCGAATCGTGATCAGGCTTTCGCCGTTGGACAGCCCAATTCTAAACATTTTCCCCATCAGCTCGAGAATTTGACTTAATTTATCATGTCCAGCCGTCAATGCCATCCAGTTTAATTGATCTAACGTGTTATACAAAAAATGAGGGTTTATCATCGCTTGCAGTGCTTTAATTTCGGCTTTCTTCTGCTCTTTGTATTGATTCTCCAAAGAAACATATAACGATTTGATTCGATCCATTAATTTGCGATATCCGGAGAATAAAACACCAAATTCATTATGGTAATCTTCTGGTAGATTCACTTTATTCGTGTTAGCTGTATATCTCCCCATTTCGTGGAGGAGCTGACGTATTGGCGTAATAAATAGATTCGAAAAATATAACGTAAATAATAAAGCAATTAGAATTGCGGACGCACCAACAAGAGATAACACGGCCGAAATATGAACACTACCTTTTGTAATCTGATTCAATGGCGTGAGCTGTACGAGCATACAACTTGAATTATAGTGCATGGCCCATACCATTAAGGTATTCTTTTGCGAGCTTGCCGAGTCATGATTACCGGGAAGTCCGACTTTGATATAACCACTTTCATTATTCATGTCCAGCAAATAGGACTTAATCTTCGTCGGTAAAGAGGGATCACCGATGTAAGTAATAACTCTGCCCCCTGAATCTAGCAAGATCCGGTTGGAAGTGGGAAATTCACCACTGATCTGATTTTGAATTGATGACGCTTTCAAGTTTACCATCAACAAACCTTGGTATTTGCCGCTATTCGAATATATTTTGCGCGCGAAGCTGATGACTTCTATGCGACCTTGATTGGAAGTAATGGTATGTTGGCCAATCCATGCGAAGTCAGCATTTTCAACAGAATCATACCAGCTTTGATCCCTGGCTTGATTTATACCCATATATGAAACAAGGCTCTGTGATTTCGATGGAATCGGATTCTCCGTATATAACTCAATGGACTGAATTATAGGCGTTGAATAGGCGATATTACTCAAAAAAGTTTCTAGTTCTTCGCGTTTCTGATAATTGACATAAGAATCATTGTTCGTATCCGGATATTCGGTTGTCACAATATTCCTGGTCGCAGCCAGAGAAATTTGCTCAATCGCACGCAATTGAATTTCAATTTTGTTATACAATTCATTCAAATTTTCTTTTTGATAATAGGTTGTTAATCGCACTAATTCTTTTGTCGAAAGCGTATAGGTTAACAAAATGACTATCGTGAGCAAAATGACGACAAAACTTGTTAAGCCTCCAAAAAGCAAATAATCAATTCGGTATCTTTTGAACATCTTCTTCATTCGCCATTCCGCCTTTATGTGAGTAATTCGGCAGGTGTGATACCAAAGTATTTTCGAAAAGTGGTACTAAAATAAGGGATATTATTGTATCCCACTTTATTAGCGACCTCATAAATTTTATACTTTCTTTCCAGGATAAGACGTTTGGCCTCTTCCATTTTCACACTGATGATATAGTTGTTAATCGTTTCTCCTGTTGCATTCTTGAAGATTTGACTTAAATAATTACGAGAAATATACACTTTATCAGCGAGCTCAGCAATTGTAATATCATTGGCATAGTTCTCGCGAATATATTGTTTGATAAAATCAATAGCCAACTTATGCTTAAATCTTTCTTGCCATTGCTGATTCATACAGATGCGCTGAATAATGCTGTTTAGCCATGCTTCATATTGGTCAAACGTATATATTTTATTCAATTCGCTTTCCATACTGTAATCCTGAAATATTTCCGTCAGCCGGATATCCTCATCCACCAGCGCGAAGCTGAAAATAGCCCAGAATTGCGCGCCAAGCAAGCTAAATTGAGGAGGGATTGCGCTTACCCTTAAGGTAGCCATGTAGCTCTCAATCATCTTCTCGGCATTCTTACCTTGCGTTGTTTTGATGTCTTCAATGATTTGTTGATAAAACTTGATCGGTCTAGTTGTTGTCTGGACTTGATTTACTGTGGAGTGCTCTGGGCTTGCATATTCAAACACACCTGTTGATTGAAGCACTCTGACATCCGGTACCAGCGGCTGAAAAGCCTCTTCCAACGAATCCGATAGATTGGACCAATTCTCTGTAAATCTGCCGATGCCAATCCGAATCGTAATATCCAGATAAGCTTGTACACAATCTATGATTTTCCTGGCAATCGTTCTAATATGATCGATATGATCTGAATAAAGCGCATTCTTTTCAAAATGAAGAATTAATGCCGCATGATAACCATGCAATTCAACATAATCATAAG
>NZ_JBFTQB010000633.1:0-5552 GCF_056398785.1 Paenibacillus sp. 01T422
AGATATCGCCATGGGTTAATTGATCCTGCAAGGAATCCTTATGAAAGATCGGCATCTCTGTTAGACCAGAAGGCTTGCGTGAACGAAGTCCGAATCGATCAACACCTTCCTTTTCAAAAAGAGAGGCACCTACAGCGAAAGTAATCGTCAATTTCCCAGTGTCTAAGCCAAACTGCTCACCWGTATCCGTTGGTGGAAATTTGCCGTCTTGAGGCTCGACTGCCAGCGGTTTACCTGCCATAAGTGTTGCCGCCATTTCCGTCCAATGCTGCATGAGCTCCTTAAGCTCTTGCACATTCTCAGTCGTAATATCGAAAGCCGCCACGTTGGCAAAGTTCTGAGCAGGCGTCACGACACCCGTTTGATGAGTGCCATAGAAAGAGATCGTTTCGCCCTCAGCATTGGCTTTGTTTGCATTCGCCTCTGCTGCGTTCGGAACCGCTCCTTGTGCTTTCCCCAGCAAATCACCGAGCACGATTCCCGCTGCTCCAGCCGCAGTCATCCCCAAAAAAGCTCTGCGGTTCATTTTATCTGCCATTGCCGCTTCTCCTCTCCTATCTGTTCGTTTATTTACTTAACGTTCCAGGCATTTTCACAAGAGGTTCTGCCAGAGCTTCCAATTTATTTTTCAAATCGACTTGTTTGGCTTGTTCAAGTTTTCCAAAATCGTTCCATGTTGGTCCAACCGGGGAAAGTGTGTTCATTGTTTCAATAACTGCAGCTAAGCTTTTCGAAATTTTGTCATCCAAAGCGGCATCTTTCTTCTTCAATTCACCTTTGACAAGATCATAAATAGCTTGGGCACCTTCTACGTTCGCTCGGATAACTGGAACTGTAGCCCCGCTCCAACGCTCTTCTTCACCTGTGATTTTGCTGGATTGCGCTTCTTCCATCAGTTCCCCGACACCTGCGATAAAGTCTGAAGGTTCAATCGTTGTAGATGCGATTGCCTGTTGCATTTTCTTGCCGTCTTCTAGAAGGCGGGCAGAGAATGGCTCAGCATCTTTCACATTCTTTTTCACAAAAAGCAAGTACTCAATCCGGTGATACCCTGTAAATGCTGGGTCTTTTTCGTTCTTGAAATCATCTACTCGAGCATCCATCACACCGTCTAATTCGCTGAACGTCTCGATGATCGGCTCAATTCTTTCGTATGGCATACGAGATAATACATAAGCTTCCTGCGCTTTTTTCATATCGCCGCTTTTCACTGCTGCATCCAGCTGCTCTAATAAAGTAACAAGTTGCTTCCCTTGATCCTGCACATATTTGTTATAAGCTTTCGCTGCTTCTTGAAGCTCTTTGGAAGCCTCAATAACATCTTTATTCACTGCGCCCTTATTATCCGTAAAAGAGGTCGATAACTCTGTCATAGCTGCTTTTGCGTTCGTGTTTAGTGCCGTTAACGTCGGATAATCCAACTTGTCTTGTTTCAAACCAGCTTCCAAAGGAATTAGAAATTTCTCCACTTTAAAATAGAGTTCAGGGAATTTCGGTTTCACTTCATCCTCGAAGCTAGCCCACTGATCTTCCAATTGCGTTGATAGCTTCTTCGCATCTTTAATTTTGTTTGCATCTAATTGACCTTTAAGTTGATCAATGCTTGTGAGCAGTGCTGCCGAGCCTTCCTTAAAAGGAACTTTCTTAACTTCTACTGTTTCTGTTTTTCCGCAACCTGCGAGTACTAGCGTTGTTGCTGCCGCTAAAATAATAAGTTTCTTTTTCATGAATTAGTGCTCCTTTTCGATTAAAAAAATTATTTATAAACTGCACGATTTTTGTTTTGAATTAATTTAAGACGTTCCCAAATGACGGCGAACAATGCTGCTATCAAAAGTATAAATTGAGGAATCGCACTCTCAAGTGTCGGATACAACGCAACGAAATCCCAACTAGGCAGCCAAGAGGCCGTCGTTGCAGGGAGATAACCTGCTAACTGCAGACCGTGGACACCCATACCTGCAAATTTGAAACATAGATAAAATACGAAAATGCTTGAAACCAGGAAGAATGGGCGCATCGGAATACGCAAGCCAACCTTCAAAATTAGGAAAGACACGATAATCAGAATTACAACACCAATCACGATGCCACCGACCAAAGAGCTCAATGAAATCGAGGACGCCATCCCGATCATGAAGAGAACGGTCTCTGTACCTTCACGGAACACAGCCAGGAAAGCCAGTAAACTTAGTGAAACTAAACTCCCTGTCGCTAGCGCTTTGACGCTTTGATCTCTTATGTATTTTTGCCAGTTCGAAATGCTTGATTTACTGTGCAACCAATAACTCATATATAGCAACATGACCGCTGCGAAAATGCCGGTACATCCAGCAATCAAAAAGTTGTTATTGCCAAAAGCACTCGCTGAGAACAGCTGCTGAACAACGATGCCCAGCGCGACACTAACAAGCAGTCCGCTTAACACCCCGTACCAAATCCATTGTTTCTTATTACTATGACCCGATTTATTTAGAAATCCGAGCAGGGCGATTACAACTAGTAAAGCCTCCAACCCTTCTCGCAGTAAAATCGTCGTTGCATCCAGCATCGTGTATCTGGTTTTGGCAGCTAACGGATTCAGATCTGTATGCATCCGTGCGATCGTTGCTGAAGCTTCACTGACTTGAGCAGGCGACGCAGATAGCTGTGCATAGGCTGTTACCATGTCTCTTTCCATGGATGTGTAAACAGTGGAAGACTGTGTAAGGACAATCCCCTCAATCTGCAGCCAAGAATCTCGAAGCGTTTGGATACTTGCCGAAGCGCCTTCCACATCATTCTCTTTCAACTGTCCGGAAGCTTTGTCCAAAAGCGCGACCAAATCAGCTACAGATACTTGGCCATCACCCTTAGAAGCTTGACCAAAAGCATTCAAATTCCCTTCGATGAAGTTCTTATTAAGTGTGTGAAGCTCTTTCAGTCCCGCGAGAAGCTTCTGCTCATCAATGGGCTGCTTTACGGTTTGAAAAGAGACCTCACCCATCGCCTGCTCAATCTTCTGATAAGCCGCAAGCGAGCGCTCCTTCACACCACCTTCATAAGACAACCAGTTCATTTGAAACGTATCGAACAGTTTGGAAGCCTCTTCCACTTTCCCGCTTTCCACAGCTTGGATAGCATGAACGATGCTCTCATCTTCCTTAGCAAGGTCATCTTCTGCTTTCGCGAAAACGGAGAATGGGACTGCTAAAAATAAGACCAATGCAATCCAACTAGCAATAAACATTTTAGGCATGATAGCAAAAGTCCTCCTTGGATAATTAACCACCAAGCTAATTAATAGTGATAATCATTATCAAGTTCTAATTACTCTGTCTATTTTACTCCGTTCTTCGAACCTGTCAATTCATTTATGCAAGAAAAAAAGCCATTTAACCTAAAAAAAGTTAAATAGCTTCTTTAATGTTCATTTAAATTTCATATCTTCTGGTCGTATTGACATTAATTCCGATTTGGAAGGAGCATTCACATATTGACTGAGCAATCTCACCGCCTGATGTCTCATCGCTTTCTCAAGAATATTGCGTACATACCTTGCATTGCTAAAAGCCCGCCAAGTTACTGCCTTCTCCTCCATCAAATGCTGTTTTAGCTTCATTAACGTTTGTGGCATAAGCACATATTCACGATCTTTGGCCATAAGTTCTGTAATCTGTATTAATTGTTCAATTGGATAATCTTCAAAATCAATTTGAATCGGGAACCTGGAGGGCAGCCCGGGATTCGTTGCTAGGAATTGCTCCATTTCGTCACTATAACCGGCTAGTATTAGAATGAAGTCATTTTTCTTATCTTCCATGCCTTTGACCAGCGCATCGATCGATTCCTTCCCGAAGTCTTTATCTCCTCCACGCGCAAGGCTGTAAGCTTCATCGATTTGACATTATCAAGTCCTATCAATTGATTCAACTCTTTAAAAATATCCGATAACGGACCTTCAAGCGGCGTCCTTTTCCCGGTATGCTGCGGTTCTGCATCGGCCTGCGGCGAAGCATGAATCTGGTCGCCGGCGCCATCAACCGCTCGCCGATGCTCTGGCTGCCGCAAGACGATGTTGATCTGTCTGGATGGCAAGCTCCGACCACTCATGAGGATCACCTCGTTTACAAGTTGGTTTCGATGGATGGTATCTATCCATCCTACGCGCTTTCCTTGCTTTTTAGACCGATCTCTGGCGCTCACGCCAATAGAAAAAGCCTCCGAGCTAAGCCGGAAGCTTTATTGCTTTATTTTACGACTGTGCCATAGGCTTGCGTTAGGGTGTAATGCTCTACAACTGGAAAAGGATCATAGAAGTGATGCAGCAGTTTACGCCACTCTTGATACTCAGGCGAGCCTCGGAAGCCTACGGTGTGGTCCTCAAGGGTTTCCCACTGCACAAGAAGCAGGTATTTGTTGCCGTCTTCGATACATGACTGAAGCTCATGTGACACATACCCTTTCATCGATGAAATAAGAGATGATGCTTCGCGGAATGCTGCTTCGAATTCCGCATTTTTTCCTGCAATCACAGGTAAAATAGCTACTTCAAGGATCATTGCCAATCCCTCCTAATGAATGAATGTTAATATCCGAAGGCTTCGTCTTCAAAATGAGAAGTGTCTGCGTGAAGACGGATGTGCGGCTCATTGTTCACGATTTCAACTAAACTTAGACAGGTTGGATGAAAATATGGCGGATTCCAGAGTTCACCAAGACCTCTTTGCTCAAAATAAGCCATGATAACTTTCAGCGTAACTGTGTGTGAAACAAGTGCGACGGTTTGTCCCTCATGCGCAGCAAGCAATTGTTCAAGTGCCGGCGCAACCCGGGCCTGTAAATCCGAATAAGATTCGCCTCGCGTTGGGCGATACGCCTCAGGATTTCGCCAGAAGGCATGGAAATTATCCGGGTCTAATTGCTCAATCTCATCTGAGATGCGCCCCTCCCAGTCGCCTAAATTCATTTCCCGCCATTCATCTGAAGGTTGGATTGCCAGATCACGATCCCTTTTGATAATATGTGCGGTTTGTAGCGTACGTCCACTAGTGCTTGCATACATAGCTTCAAATGGAACATCCTTCAAAGCGTAGGACAACCATAAAGCTTGCTGCTCGCCTAATGCAGACAGTGGTGAGTCCATATGTCCCTGCATCCGTCGTTCCACGTTCCATAACGTCGCTAAACGTACATCTAATTTCCCAACACCTTCAAAGCGCTTGGAGTTTTGCACGGTACTCTTCGGTGATTTGCCATAGTTCCAGTCCCAATTTCCGTAACGTTCTTCGGATATGCCGCGAATTTGGCGCCAATCCTCTTCCGAAAGCTTGTACGTCGGCACTTGCGACGCTTCCATCCCAAATATAGAGGCCAGCAGTTTCAGACGAAATCCCTCAATTGTTATAGGGGCATCCAGAAACTCTACGATGTTAGCGACTCTGCTGCGAATCGATTTAATCCCCTTGGATTGGATTTTGTCCAGGCTAACTTTGAGCGCAGACACGACATTTTCAATCTCAGAGTTGAATAAAAGCGTGCCATGGCTGAACATTCGGCCTTTGGTTGCAAAC
>NZ_JBFTQB010000634.1:0-3872 GCF_056398785.1 Paenibacillus sp. 01T422
CCCTAGCTTTGCGACAAGGCTTTCTCTTTCAATGTCGAACGGCGCGATTTCCTTGGAAATTAAATTCAATTGTTTATTAAGCTCCACTGCCTTTTCAGCTTTGGTCTGAAGCTCACGAATCTTTTCTTGCTGTTGTCTCAAATCGTTTTCTTTAGCGAGTATGAATGCTTTCATTGCTCCCGTTTCTTGATTCAAACTCTCCAACAACTCGGCCTTTGATGGCTTCAGTTTTAGTCGCTCATCAAGCCCGGCTAGTTTGTCTTTGGCCTTCTCAATATCCAAATGCAGCCCTGCTGCCTTTTGCCTAGCAGCGTCCTGCAGACGATCATAAATATTAAGTCCCAGTATCTGTTGCAGGATCTCTTTACGCTTACCAGCTGATTTAGCCGTAAACTCATTGGCCTTACCTTGCATAATCATGCTGGATGCTGTGAACGTCTCATCATCTAGATTCAGGAGATTGCGGATTACCGCCTCCGTATCTTTGATTTTCTCTGCAGATTTACTTTCCCACCTGGCACCGATTTGTTGTTGAAACTCTAAGGTACTCTTACCATTTCCTTTAAGTGACCGAGTTCGAATGGCCCGGTAATTACTTCCTTGATGTTCAAAAGTAAATGTCACGGCCATTTCCTGCGTTCCTCGCCTTACAAGATCATCCATGCTCACACCCTCGATTACATCACCGAACAAGGCAAATCTTGGTGCCATAGTGAATCCCGAGCTCTTCCCAGCACCATTTCTACCACAGATCGCCGCGATAGTAACATCTGTTAGATCAATGTTGGCATATGGGATAGCACGAAAATTAATTAATTCAAGCGTTAATGGATTCATACGATCGCCTCCAGTAATTCAGCAGTTAATGCCTGCAGCTCGCTTATTTCCGCAGCCTCAACGGATTGGTTCTGGCCCCATTTGGACAACGCCACTTGGGGACTAAGGCTTTCCGTTACATCAACGTCTCGTACCCGGTCCGAACGTTCAACATCTGCTTTAATCTCATGGACATAGAAAGCACCAGCATCATAAAGAGATTTTTCTAAAGTTCTACGATCAAACCGTTTCTGGAGGACCTCGCTGCAGCTATATCGCACACGGACGATGGCATCCTTAACAGTTAAAAACTCATCTACTTGCCCATCTAGCCAGGCTTCAATGTCCATATCGCACCAATCAATGGTTTTAAATCGACGTGATGGGGTTTCAATAAATGTTGATGCAAATGTTTGATTCGCTGTTAACGTATGAATCCAAAAGCCCGGCTTCGTTTTCTCATCACCGAAGTTATGCCGTTCAGGTGCTCCGCTGTAAAAGACATTCCTCCCAGCTTGCTGCGGCCTGTGGATATGGCCGAGAGCAACCAGATCGAACAACTGAGCAGCCTCGTCGGTCAAAATAGGTTCATTCATCAGCAGTACATCTTCAAAGCCTGTGTCAGCCAGGTCAAACGTTAAATGAGACATCAGTAGCTTAGTTCCTTTACTATAGGAAACCAGTCTAGAACATTCCTCATAAATCCATTCCGTCATCTTCTGATGAAACTCATTTGGGGGTAAATCTTTGAACTCCTCTTGAGTGGCAAACTGGCTGCGATTCATACCCGGCAAGCAACTTATCGATAATTCGTTACCCGCAGGCCCAAGAACGAGCCTGCCTGGGGAAGTGAAGATTGTAGTATTAGGAATGTTCATTTCCTTAATGATCTCGTAAGCAGATATAGCATCGTGTGAAGGTGTTCCACTAATGACGACCACCTTACATCCTGCATTACTTAATCTCCTTAACCATTGCGTAAATGCAGCAATCTCGATGGTTGCTCGATCAATAAACACACGGGCATCCTTGAATGCATCACCAGCAAAAAGTACAACCTCGCATTCTTCTTCAATAATCCTATCAGCGACCCAATCCATAACTTTGGTTATATCCTGAAAACGTGCATAAGGATCCGGACCCGGATAACCGAGTCCCCAGTGACTATCTGCAACATGGGCTATTTTCAATGCTTCTCACCTCACAAGTCCTCAGGAATATCAAACTTCATTTCTTTTTGCTCGGATTGACTAGCAGCAATCAAAAATTCGAGATGATCCCCTACCGCTTTCCAGTCCGCATCCGACTGAATATCCGAAACAACTTTCTTAATTTCACGATTCAGCGCGATCGTCGCTTCCTTCGCTAGAGAATTCCAATCTAATGAAGCCTTTTTCATTAGATCAAGCACTCGATTTTTCTGAACAACATTTCCAGCCTGTCCGGAGCTGCCTGCCCCCGAATTTCGGCTGCCCGTTTGCCTGCTACCACTCTGCGAATTTTGCTGCTGGGCCTTAGCTTGTGATTGACCTTCACCATCTCCTTCTGGATCTTCACCAGCTAGATATGCTTCCAGCTCTTGCTCTGTCTGTGTGAAAATGCCGCTGGATCTTGTAGCAGCAAGGGTGGCATCCACAAGCGCGCGCTTCTTAGCCATCTTAAGGACTGTGTTCCAGATGGAGTGCATGTCGTCATTTTCCATCCGATATGATTGATACTTGCCGTATTTTCCGGAACGTTCTTTACTAACTAGATCTTCCTTTTCTACTCCTTTAGGAAGATCCTTATCTGACACCCAGCGCCAGCGGTACCGGCTTTCAAACGTATTAGCATGTCCTACGCCTTCACCAATAATGGCGCCTGATCCACGATGAATTAATCGAATCGTGATGTCCACTCCGTAATAACCGGTCTCAAAGTTTTTATCTTCCACCTTGCTAGCAATTGTCGGAGCAAAGTTATAGAACTCACATAGCCCCTCAGCGCCTGGCTTCAATAAAGTTGGCTTGTCCGTTCCAGGAATGATTCCATAGTCAACGCCTTCTTGCATAACCTCACGGAAAAACTCTTTAGTCAGGTTAAGCTTTTGCTTCATATCGGCCAACTTCTTCCGCAGATCTGTCGCACTACCAAATTCATAATCAATGATTGCCCCACCGCCGGCTTGTCCGCCAGGGGCTTGAGGCTGAATGACTGTGACTTCGTTCAAATTACGCCGCCCCCTTAAGCAAATCCACAATAGACTGCAACGCTTTAAGTTCTGTTTTCAACTTATCCAGTTGATACCGGAATTCCATCACCAGATGCTCGGTCCGAGCCACTTCGTTTCGTTCAATTGCCGAAAATCTCCGAAGCTGTGCACTACGAATCTCTGCATTTTTACCATCTATGATCATTCCCTCTTCTTCAAAAACTCCGAGGTAGAGGCCATCCTCCCTATGTGTTAGCTCAGTGCGAGCAGAATTCAGATTATTTTGTGCTCCAATTAATGCAATCTCCGCAGCTGCGATCAGTTCCGGCAACACCAGTAAACGTTCAATGATCGATTGTTTATTCATTTGAAAGACCTCCAATAATTTTAGATAGATTGAATTTGACTAATGCAGCTAACGCAAATTAACTTGCCACCAGGACCTGGCTTCACATTTTCGATATTGGTACAAAGCACACAACCCGGTGCATATTTCTTTAATACAATGCTGTCTCCGTTCGTGAAGATCTCAATCGGATCTTTGATTTCAACACCTAGATTCCTCCGTAGCTCAATAGGAATTACCACACGACCAAGCTCATCAACTCTTCTTACGATTCCAGTAGCTTTCAACATTCGTTGTTTCTCCTCTCAATATTGTTTGATAGATTCATAGATTTAAGGCAAAAATGAGTCCTTGAATTGGCGCCCTTCAGTAGGTATACTGAAATCAATGTTATTTTCTAAAGCCGTAAACTTGAAGTAGTCACCCTGGCCGGTGCCTGCTTCTTTTTTTGTTTCATAGAGCTCCTTCTCAATTGCTTCAATTTCTCCACGCACCCAATCTTCCGCGGCCGGCTTGACT
>NZ_JBFTQB010000635.1:0-3867 GCF_056398785.1 Paenibacillus sp. 01T422
TTTCTTACATGATTTGTGGATTCACCGCGGCTATTGGCTCGATCATAGAAACCTCACGCTTAAATTCAATTTCGACTTCAAGCTCAGGGAATATGTACGAGTTGGATGCGATAGCTGCTGTAATCATAGGTGGGGCCAGCCTATCCGGAGGGCGGGGCCGTATCATTGGTACATTATTTGGTGTTCTGATCTTAGGGGTTTTGAGTAATGTCATGAATTTGCTTAATATTTCACCCTATCTGCAGGGGGTGGTCAAAGGGCTGATTATTATAGCAGCCGTTATGCTTCAAAAGAAAGAATAGCAAGCCATTCAAAATACTATTCTCAGGAGGTCTACTATGTTAAAGAAAAAATGGTTTCCTACCGTAGTTGTCATGATTACCTTAACAGGTTTATTAGCGGGTTGTACGACATCAGATAAAGTGGCATCTACAACAACGGAGCCTGCGGAAAAAGCGACTGAAACGCAGAGTGTGACTGCCGCTGGCGGCGAATATACGTTAGGAATTTCGGTGCCTTYGGCCGACCACGGATGGATGGGCGCTCTCGTAGCGAATGCGAAGGCGGAAGCACAGAAGCACAAAAACGTGAAGCTTATTATGTATACAGCGAGTGATCCTGCCAAGCAGACCTCGGATATTGAGGATTTGATCACGAAAAAAGTCAATGCCATTGTTATGCTGCCAATTGAGTCCGCTGCCTTAACACCAGCTGCTGATAAAATTGCAAAAGCTAACATTCCTCTGGTTGTTATTGATCGCGCTGTAAATACAGAGAACTATCGTACGTATATCGGTGGAGATAACTACGGGATTGGTTTCGGGGATGCCAAGTATTTGGTAGCAGAGATGACGAAGCGTAATGGAAAACCAGAAGGAAAAGTGGTTGAAATTTCCGGAGTTCCGTCTACGGTTACCGATCTCAGGTCGAAGGGCTTCCGCGATTACCTCAAAGATTACCCTGGTATTCAGATTGTTGCTACGCAGCCAGGTGATTTTACAAGAGAAAAAGCCTTGAAAGCAATGGAAAATATATTACAGGCAAATGCAAAAATTGATGGCGTTTACTCGCAGGACGATGATATGACGATTGGTATCGTTCAAGCGATTCGTGATGCGAAGCGTGATAAGGAAATGTTCATTGTAAGCTCAGGCGGTGAGAAAGAAATTTATCAAATGATGAAGGAAAAACAAAAGCCTGATGTGATTGTATCCTTAACTTATTCACCGACGATGAGCGGTTCAGCTGTCAATCTGGCTGTTAAGCTGTTAGAGGGCAAAGGTGTCGATGGCTTCTGGGAGCAAAGTATTCCTCATCATATCATTTTGGATGCGGCTCCAGTTACACCGGCAAATGTTGACCAATATTATAAAGCAGATGCAAACTACTAAAATTTGCAGGAGAGTGTTTCTATGAAATTGGGCGTATTTGCAGTACTATATGGCGATAAAACGCTCGAGTCAGCTCTTGATCTTGTTCAAAAGGCTGGATTGCAAACGGTAGAAATCGGTACAGGGGGATATGTGGGCAAAGCCCACATATCGCCTTCCGAGGTTTTGCGCGATGCAGGCAAGATCGCTGACTTGAAACGAATGGTGGAGCAGCGCGGTCTATCGATTAGCGCTTTAAGCTGCCATGGTAATCCGCTTCATCCGAATGCAGCCATTGCGGCTGAGCATCATGAAGATTTTCAGAATACCGTGCGTCTGGCGGAAGCTTTGGGTGTTGAAACGGTTATTACTTTCTCAGGATGTCCAGGTGATTCTGATACGTCCCAAAGTCCATCGTGGGTCACTTGTCCATGGCCGCCTGACTTCTTAGAAGTACTGGACTGGCAGTGGTCGCAGAAAACAATTCCCTATTGGCGTGAGCAATCCGCCTTCTGCAGGCAGCATGGCGTTCGTGTAGCGATTGAGGCTCATCCAGGCTTCGTCGTATACAACACAGAGACGGCTTTGCGGCTTCGTCAAGAAACCGGAGATAATATCGGCGTTAACTTTGATCCTTCCCATTTATTTTGGCAGGGGATGGACCCTGAAGAGTGCATTAAGAAACTCGGGAAATCGATCTACCATGTACATGCCAAAGACACGAGGATCGATGCGCGCAATACCTCGTTAAATGGTGTCCTTGATGTAAAGCCTTACAGCAATGAGCTTGAACGTTCATGGATTTTCCGTACGATTGGCTATGGGAACGATATGAACGTGTGGAAAGGAATCATCAGCACATTGCGCAAAGTAGGCTATGACGGAGCCATTAGCATTGAGCACGAGGATAGCTTGATGTCGACCGATGAAGGCTTCAAGAAAGCTGCGGATTTCCTGAAGGGGATCATCATAGGTGAACAGGCAGGTGAAATGTGGTGGGCTTAAAACCAGTGATCAATGTGGGGATGGTTGGTTACAAATTTATGGGCAAGGCTCACAGCCATGCTTATAAGGATGTAGGCATGTTCTTTGAACTTGATGCAGATGTTTCTATGCAAGCCATCTGTGGTCGAGATAAAGACGGCGTACAGGCTGCTGCTGAGAAATTCGGATGGTCTAGCTATGAAACCGATTGGCAGCGCTTAATCAACAGGGATGATATTGATTTAATTGATGTGAATGCTCCAAGCAATGCACATAAAGAGATTGTACTCGGGGCTGTTAAGGCTGGGAAGCATGTGTTCTGCGAGAAGCCGCTAGCCTTGACGCTTGCTGATGCTAGAGAGATGCTGCAAGCAGCAGAGCAGTCGGGTGTCAAGCATGCCATTTGCTTCAACTATCGTTTCCTGCCTGCTGTACAGTTGGCCAAACAAATCCTCACGGAAGGCCAAATTGGGGATATTCATCACTACAGAGCAACCTATTTGCAGGATTGGTTGGCAGATCCTGAATTTCCATTAGCATGGCGTCTCAATAAAGAGGTCGCCGGTTCCGGTTCGCATGGGGATTTAAATGCCCATTGTATTGATTTAGCTCGTTTCCTGATTGGCGATTTTGAACGCGTAGTCGGACACAGCAAAACGTTCGTGCATAAGCGTCCAATCCCCGCATCAAGCCAGGGTCTTACAGCCGTAGCATCGGATGAGATGGGGGAGGTCACCGTGGATGATGCAACGTCATTCTTGGCTGAATTTAAGAATGGCGCGATGGGGACATTCGAAGCAACCCGCTTTGCATATGGGCGGAAAAATTACCAAACCTTTGAAATATACGGCAGTAAAGGCGCCATGCGATTTAATCTGGAACGACTCAATGAATTGGAAGTTTACTTTAAAGACGATCCGCCGCACCTCCAAGGATACCGTACCATTCTTGTAACAGAAGGCATACATCCCTATACCGCCAATTGGTGGCCGCCAGGTCACACTATCGGGTATGAGCATGCATTCATTCATTTGGTGTATGAATACATTCAAAGCATCGCGAATGGTTCTGATTTTGCACCTAACTTCTATGATGGTGTGCAGTGTCAGCAAGTACTGGAAGCCGTGGATCAATCCATTGAGAAAGGCGCATGGGTACGTGTTGAGGATGTATAGAACGGGAAAATACCTATAATTCGAGAACAACGCCTAAGTCGGGGATTCCGATCTTGGGCGTTTGTTTGGATGGAGCTTTATAATTCAGTAAAGTTGAAAGTTTCGAAATCAATCGGTTAGCTTTTTATTATTGTAAGCGATTTAAAAACTATTTGACAAATCCTGCACGGGAGACTATTCTAAAACTACTTAAACGTTTACGTAATCTATCAGATGTTATGCAAAGTAGGGAATTTACCGTATGAATCCTCCGACAATTAAAGATGTGGCCAAGGCAGCGAATGTTTCTGTCGCTACGGTTTCCCGAGTGCTTCATAATCTCGCGGGCTATTCAGACA
>NZ_JBFTQB010000636.1:0-3858 GCF_056398785.1 Paenibacillus sp. 01T422
CGCCAGAAGAGATGGCGATCATTTATTTGAAAATCAAATTTTTCGGATTGAACTCATAGTCTAAATTAAAAAAGAAGTGAAGCTGATAACAGCTTCACTTCTTTTTTACCTATCACTTACTTGTCATCGTTGACAAGCAATACGACTTTCCCACGGGTTTGTCCAACTTTTCCATGGACGGTTTGGATGTTTTCTAATGGCAATCTATCTGTGATCAATGGCTTGACGATTCCTTCATCTACCAATTTCGCGATTTGAGATAATTGTTCCGCATTTCTTTGAACAGCCATTCTCACTACACGAACGCCTAAATCATTAGCTACACTCTCGTCTGCAGGGTTTAACGCTGTTACGAGTGTACCACCTTTTTTGAGTACGTGGAGCAAATTAGTCACTTCATCTGGAGAAATGGGTGAAAGGTTGAAAATGAGATCAACTTTCTCTGTTACTTTTTCAGCTATGGATTCATTCTTATAATTCACGATTTCGTCGATCCCCAATTCCTTAAGGGCAGAGATACTGTTGTCAGAAGCTGTACCAATGACATAAGCACCTTTCCATTTCGCTAGTTGAACGGCAATAGATCCTACACCGCCAGCTGCTGCCGTAATGAGTACACGTTGACCGGATTCCAGCTTACCGTTGTCGAATAGGCCTTGCCAAGCCGTCATGGCACCACCAGGAAGGGCAGCCGCATCTTGTAAAGGAATGTTTTTAGGAGCAAGTGCCACAAGAAGTAAAAGACGCCATCGTTGCTCAAGTTAACGGTGCTTACCAAGATAGAGCTACTGCGCGTGATTCAGCATTCGCTAATGCAGGTCTACTTGGAATGCAGATCATGATCACTGCAAAAGCTATGGGTTATGATACTTGTCCAATGGGTGGATTCGATAAAGGACAGTTCGTTGAAGCATTCAACGTGCCAGCACGTTATGCACCTRTAATGTTGATTACTGTTGGTTTGGCTACAAAACCAGGTCATGCTTCCAACCGTCTTCCACTTGATCAAATCACTGTTTCTAACTCTTTTTAATAGATCTGATCGTACAAGGCCCTCATTATGGGGGCCTTGTATCTTTTGGATTCAGTTCCAGTTGGCTTGATCGATGATCCAATCATGGTCAACCGGAATATTCAAATAAGGAGTTGAACACATGATATCCAACTAGCAAAGTCGGCTGGCGCTTTTAGCCCTAGCAGCGAGTGCCTTCGCTATAGGAACAACCGAATTTATTAGTGTGGGACTACTAACACTCATTTCTAACGACCTACATATATCCATTACACTCGCTGGCCTTACCGTTACAATCTATGCGCTCGGCGTAACGATTGGGGCTCCAGTTCTTACATCATTAACATCCAGAATAGGCCGTAAAATGCTGTTACTTATAGCTATGTCCGTATTGGAGGTATAGGTCTGCTACTAGTAGCTCGGATCATCTCAGCATTCGCTCATGGCGTGTTTATGTCAATTGGTACAACAATCGCTGCCGAACTTGTGCCCGAAAACCGAAGGGCAAGTGCAATCTCTACCATGTTCTATGGAATAACACTTGCGACAGTGACTGGCGTACCGCTCGGAACGCTAATTGGTCAGGAATTCGGCTGGCGAGTATCTTTTGCAGCTATCGTTGGGCTCGGAATTCTTGCCCTACTTGCGAACATGGCACTTATTCCAGCAAAACTTCGCCGCGGAACGCCTGCAAGTCTGAATCAACAGCTTAAGTTGTTCAAGAATGGAC
The DNA here is from genome assembly GCF_056398785.1 of Paenibacillus sp. 01T422. Taxonomy (NCBI): domain Bacteria; kingdom Bacillati; phylum Bacillota; class Bacilli; order Caryophanales; family Paenibacillaceae; genus Paenibacillus; species Paenibacillus sp. 01T422. Next base: position 1,743 of record NZ_JBFTQB010000636.1, read on the forward strand.
GGATTATGCTGAGCTACGCAATTTCGTGTGGATTTACCATGCTGAAGACTATTTTTATTATTTTCTTAACACGAATAACGACTTGCCTGGCAGTGCCATTGATAGGTTTGACATAACCATTTTATGCTTTTTTAGCATATGGAGAAGATTAGTTTGATTGTAGATTCTTGTTTCTGGAACAAATTTGCGAAGTTCTTTGTTTAATAAGAGAACCTTAGATTTAATCCTATTTGGGGATATTCGAAGTATAAATCTTTTCTAATTTTCTTGCTGTGGCTCGCCAACTAAATTTTCTTGTTACATCTAGTCGGGCTTGTTTAGCCAGTTTTTTTGCCCGATGCGGGTTTTGGGCTAAGTTAACAATTTCCTTGGCAAAAGCCGCTGGGCTTCGATACTTTGTTACTAAAATGCCGTTATGTTGATGTTTAATAATTTCAGGAATCCCACCATTTTTAGAAGCAACCGCAGGAACTCCGGAAGCCATAGCTTCCACATTTACTAATCCAAATGCTTCATGGCCCTGTGATGGACAAACAAAGCAATCCCCGGAACGATAGAAACTTGGCATTTGATTACGTGGTATATACCCTCTGAATTTAACTGGGATTCGCAGTGACGTAGCAAGTTGCTTCAAATATTCTTTGTAGCTCGGCTTGCCAGTCCCGCCAGCAATATGAAGTGCAGCAGAAGGAATAGATTTTCTGACAATTTGAGTTGCTTTCATGAGCACGGGTATGCCTTTGAGAGGGATAAGTCTGCCTGCAAAAAGAATGACAAAAGGCCGATGAGTTCCACTTGCATTCTGCTTGCGAGGTCGAAATTGTTTGAGATCAACGCCTAGATGAACGTACTTGACCTTTCGGCGGATAGATGGAAAGTTTCTTTTAAGGTGTTTTTGCAGAGAAAGGCTGTTGCCAACAATGCGATTAGCACCTCTGAGATTGCTCGCGGCTTGTTTTTTGGATGTAATTGGTGGGGATATGAATGTAGTTGAATGCAAAAAAATAGAAATTGGGGTATGTGGGAATATTTTTCTAATAGTTGGCACGAATTTAGGACGATTGTCGATTTGAATAATATCGTAGTGATTCCCTTTTATAGTATTAACTACATTGGTTAGATAAGCTTGTTTACTGCTACCTGCTACTCGAATAATGGTAATATGACCTAGGATGCTTCTCTTCGGGTAGTTAGTTCGTAGGCGGCTAATGATTGTTACACGATGCTTGTTAGAAATTTTTCTGGCAATTTGGTAGATGCTGTGTTCCACAGAACCCCCGACAGGGGGAGGTACGGGGATTTGTTCCGGAGCAATAATCAGAATATGCATAATGAAGATACACCTCTTGTCTTCTTATCTTTCGAGTTATCATATTCAAATTACTGTGAGTGACTTGGAGTAAAGTTTAGTATTAAAATTAAATTTCTTTAATAGAAGTAGCTTGAATCTACAATAGGGCTGTTTTCTGTCGAGGATTCCCAGTCGTCGTTGTAACGCAAATCATTGTTAAAGAAGGACATGTCTTTTTCATATCTAAGCCAAAACCAATTAAATATCTATCCAAATCATTCACTGAAATTTGACTTACTATAGCAAATGTCCAAACAATTTATGAATTAGTTTCATAGCATTATATATATATTGATGGAAAGGAGGAAAAGTATGAGCTTTGCAGGACTTCATGCTTCTACTGCTACGAAGGGTGTCTCCATTATTGCATGTACAAATAACTCCAAATTTATTAATAATGTATTTAGTAATTATATTAATCAAGTTGGGATCAATAAAGAACTGATTATTATCGTCAATCGAGATGATGTCAGCCTAATTCCATACCGAAATAAGGCTAAGTATCTCAAAAATGTATCCATTTATCGTATGCCTGGAAAAATTTCATTAGGAAACTGTTTAAACTTTGCCATTTCCAGAGCTAAATATGAATATATATCCAAGTTTGATGATGATGATTATTATGCACCGAATTATTTGAAGAGAAGTATGAGTGTTTTAAAGCGTAAAGATGTAGATGTTGTTTGGAAAAGCTCCGTTTATGTTTATCTACATTCAAAAAAAAGCTTGCTTCTTCGTAATCCTAACCGAGGAGATAGACTAGTA
>NZ_JBFTQB010000637.1:0-8242 GCF_056398785.1 Paenibacillus sp. 01T422
GTCCTGCAGGTGTGCTCTCACTTAAGAGAATCCCCGCTGAGGAATGCATTCCTTTATGGCGGGATGCTGCCCACACCGAGCTGGATGCACTTATTCGAGTTTACGAGATTGAGGTGTATGAGGGTAAAACGAAGAAAGTCATCAAGAAAATTGAGTTCTGGGATACAACCGGTGTGAAGAGATACGTTCTTGATGGTGTTGGCATGTCACCAGACTATGATTCGGTGGGTAATGGGACCCACTTCACATTGGTTGAAGGAGACGAAGAGATACCGTTGAACTGGGCCCGAGTTCCATTCGTATGCTTCAAATATCATGAGGACGAGCTTCCATTGGTCAAATTCATTCAAGCTTTGGTGGATGATTACGATCGTAAGAAAAGCGATAACTCGAATAATCTGGATGATTTACCGAATAGCGTTTATGTCATAAAAAACTATGATGGACAAGACCTTGGAGAGTTCCGACGCAATCTCTCAGTGTTTCGTGCGGTAAAAGTTATGGATGATGGGGCAGTTGACACGCTCTCCTTAGACATTAATACCGAAGCTTACAAAACACATCAAGATATGAATCGAAAAGATATATACGAATTCGGACGCGGCGTGGATACGCAGTCCGATAAGTTTGGAAACAGCCCGAGTGGCATTGCATTAAAATTTCTATATCAAGACTTGGACCTGGACGCCAATGATATAGAAACAGAGTTTCAAGCAAGCCTGGAGCAGCTTCGATGGTTTATTGATACGCATCTAGCAAATAGCGGTCAGGGTGACTTCTCTGAGGAATCTGTTGATTTCATTTTGAACCGAGATATCCTCATCAATGAAATGGATACTATCACTAATGCGAAGAACAGCGTAGGTGTTATTTCAGAAGAGACGATTGTTGCGAATCATCCGTGGGTGACCAATCCTCAGGATGAAATGAAGAGACTGGAAACCGATCGGAAGAAAACAATGGATGATCTTGCCTATGAAGCTAAAATTACTGGTGAATCATCATGAGGTCAGCAGAGTATTGGGCTCAGCGAATGGAGCAGCTGAACGAAGCGCAGCTGGCGAAAGGTGAAGCTTATATCCAGAACATGAAACGTGAATACGGAAAGGCAATGGCCTCTATTCAAAAGGATATTAATGCTTTCTATCAACGTTTTGCTAAAAACAAGGACGTAGATCTGGCGACTGCTCGTCAGATGCTTAAGGCTGGTGAGCTAAAGGAATTTAGATGGTCTGTTGAGGATTACATCAAAGCTGGCCGTGAAAATGCCATTGACCAACGATGGATGAAGGAACTAGAAAATGCGAGTATTCGCGTCCGTATGAGTCGGCTAGAAGCATTGCAGATACAAATGAGGCAACAAGTCGAATTGCTCACCGCTAAACGCCAAACGGGAGCTTCGAGTTTATTAGGTGACATTTATAAGGATAGTTACTATCAGAACATTTTCGAATTACAGAAGGGAATCGGGCTAGGGGCAAGCTTTGCTAAGCTAAATTCTAGGCAAATTCAAAGCCTGCTTGCTACACCTTGGGCTCCGGATGGTAGTAACTTTAGTCAAAGAATTTGGGGAGATCGTAGCAAACTGATCCATGAGCTTCAAACAACTTTGACGCAGGGACTGATTCGAGGCGATTCATCAGATTTAATGATAACGCGATTATCTGAACGCATGGGAGTATCTCGCACACGAGCTGAAACTTTGATCCTTACTGAGTCAGCATGCTTCTCTGGAGCTTCACGCCGGGCTTCTTATGTAGAGCTAAACGTTGAGAAATATAGAAATGTGGCAACCTTGGATAAGCGGACATCGGATATTTGTAGGACGATGGACGGTAGCATTTTTCTAGTGTCGGAAGCAAAGGCAGGGCTTAACTGCGCTCCATTTCATGCACGCTGCAGGACGGTAGACATTCCATATTATGAAGACAACGTAAAAGAGCGTGCGGCTCGAGGGGGAAATGGTAAAACATACGATGTACCTGGCGATATGAATTATGAGCAATGGGCAAAGCAGCACTTGCTGGATGATGCAACAAAGCCTCCGAGGGATCATGTTGTGCAGCCGGTTGAGAAAGTCTCACAGGATGAGCTTCCGGTATTGTACAAGACATTCACCTCGCCTGATGAAATTTACGATTGGGACGACGCAGTAGCTCCCGATTGGGAGAAGGCTCTCACGAAAGATGAACGCAATGCGATTGTGGATTATACCGGTTCAGATTATCAGGAAATTAATGAGAATTTACGTAACGGATATTCTGAGCCACTTATCGACAAGAAGATTGAGGACATCAGCAGCGGCTTACAGAAGTTTGATCTAAAGGAACCTATCAAGGTATTCCGGGGGCTATCCCATAATATATTTAAAGGTTTTGCGGCTGCCGATCTAATTGGCGTCAAAGTAACAGATCCTGCATTCATGAGCACATCACTATTAGCTAAGGAAGCATTTAGCGGAAAAGTGCAGATTGAGCTCAGACTTCCTCCAGGCACCTATGGTGCTCCGGTGATATCGATCAGTTCATTCCCGGCAGAGTACGAATTCCTATTGGATCACGGAATCAATTATGTTATTATTGATGCAATCGAAGACGCCGGCACATTATTTCTCACAGTGGAGGTTTTGCCAAATGGCGAAGGAAAGTGAACGGGAACATGGAATCAGACCAGATAGGATGGATAAATTCGTTGGCTCTCCAAAAGGGTTAAAGCTAGAATTCCCGGATGGCCGAAAAGGTGTCGTTGTTGAGACGGAAAAAGGAAAGTTTACAATCGAATATCAAAAATAGAAGCACTCAGCTTATGCGCCGGGTGCTTTTTATTTTGGGCTTGAGCTGAAACTGCTTGAGCCCTATTTGCATTACAAATTAACCGGACACGACCGGGACAAAAAGTGGAGGCTTGYAAAATGGAATGGTTAAAACAGCTTTTGAAACAGCGAGGGCTAAGCGATGAGCAAATCACTGCAATAGTTGAAGGTGTAGAGACAAACTATAGAGGCTGGGTGCCTGAACACAGGTTTAAAGAAGTAAACGACGCCAAGAAAACAGCGGAAGACACTCTCAAAGAGCGAGATAAGCAGCTCGAGACTCTCAGTAAATCAGCCGGTGATAATAAGATTCTTCAGGATCAGATTACTCAGCTTCAAACAGATAACAAAGCTACTTCAGATAAGTATGAAGCTGATTTAAAAGAACTCCGTGTCACCACGGCTGTTAAGATGGCCTTGTCTGGGAAGGTTTATGACCCTGAGATGGTAATAGGATTATTGGACAAAAATAAAGTTGAGCTCGACGATACCGGCAATGTGAAAGCTGGACTCGAAGAACAAGTGAAAGCCCTGCAAACGAGCAAGGCTTTTTTGTTTGTTCCTGAAAAATCTAGTCAGCAGCAGTTTAAGGGAATGGCTCCTGCAGATGGCAGGGACAAAGGGGGCGGTGGTGGAGAAGATCAGAATAATATTGGTAAGCGACTGGCCGAACAGGTCGCGAAACAGGGTGAGGTTTTAGATAAAGCTCGTGAATCATATTTTCAATAATTTTATGGAGGTCATGTGGAGATGAAATACACAGAAACGATCTTTACAAACAATAAGAAGGAAATCTTGAAATTTCCGGACCATTACGTAAATCTTGCAGTGATGGTGGACGACACGGGGATTGTGGCTAATGCTGACGGCAAGAAGATCGTCCCGGCTGGCACGATTATTGGCAATGGCATTTTGACAGATCAGACGAAGAAAGCGAAAAAGGCAGTAACAACGACAGGTGTTTCCAACGCTGAAGGTGTGTTATTTACTGACGTTGATGTAACTTATGGACCTGCTGCAGGCGCTATGCTCATCCATGGATATTGCTACCTATTACGAGACGAACACTTCAAATGCCATTCCATATCTGGGGGCTACTTTGTTTCCAGCAAAGAAACAACTTGGACTAGACCTCAAATGGATTAAGGGTTCAAAGGGATTACCGGTTGCTCTGCTCCCTTCTGCTTTTGATGCTAAAGCAACTCTCCGTGATCGTATTGGATTCAAGAAAATTGAAACCGAAATGCCTTTCTTCCGTGAAGCAATGCGTATTGGTGAAAAAGATCGTCAAGAATTGAATCGGTTAGCAGCTAGTGATAATGAAAGCTATCTGATGCCACTAATTAACAATATCTATGATGATGTAACTAACTTGGTCGGTGGCGCTTTAGTAAATCCAGAGAGGATGATTATGCAGCTTCTCTCAACCGGTAAGATTAGCATTGTGGCTAATCGATTGAACTATGATTACGACTACAAGATGCCGGCTAACCACAAAGTAACATTAACGAGCACGGATAAATGGAGTGATCCAACAGCAGATATTGTCGGGGATATCAAAACATGGCAGGATACGGTTGAGGATGAAACTGGAGTACGTCCTCTAAACGGAATTTGCACGCGTAAGACATGGAATTATATTCTAAAAAATACGGCTATTCGTTTGGATATGAATCCAATTGGTGGCCAGAACATTATTATGACCGATGCTCTCATGAAGCAGTATCTTCAAAATAAACTTGGTGTATCGATCGCTGTATACAACAAGAAGTTTGGTCTACAAGACGGCAGCAGCAACTTGTTCTATCCGGATGATTATTTCACTCTTATTCCAGAGGGAGCTCTTGGGAATACGTACTTCGGTACAACACCTGAGGAATCTGATTTAATGTCGGGTAGTACTACCGCTGATGTATCCATTGTTAATACCGGTGTTGCTATTACTACTATTAAAGAGCCGCATCCGGTAAACGTAGAAACGATCGTATCTGCAATTACATTGCCTTCATTCGAACGAATTGATCAAATTTTTATTGCCAAAGTAAATTAATTAATTGGAGGTGTTTTCTAGATGACGACTAAAGCCCAAGAAGAAAAACCAAAGACTGTTAAAGTTAAATTCATGCAAAACGTTAAATATCGAGGTACTTATTATTCTGCTGGAGAAAAATTAGACATTCCAGCGGAGGATAAAGCAGCTCTCATAAAAGATGGTGTAATTGCTGGTTCAGCTGTGATTGAGGATGACAATGACGATGACGATCAATGATTACGTGCTCAGACTTAAAGAGCTGCTTGGAATTCCAGTTGAGGATATCAGTAAAGAGCCTCGGCTAACCTTTACGATAGAAACGGTAATTCAAGCTGTTCTCACTAATGGCATTCGGTAACGTTGCTGCAGAGCGTGCGGCGATTGAGAGCACGTATGAGGGATCTTGCACAGTTACAACATTCCAGTTGGTAAAGAATCCGAGTACACATGTAACCGGACAGCAGAGGATCCACCTTTTTGAAAACGAGCCTTGCGGGCTATCACAAACTACTCTTGCTAGTTCTAGTAAAACTGAAACGGATAATACGATCGGATTTGATGCGAAATTGTTCATTTCTCCTGATGTAACAATAACAGCAGGCTGCGAGATCCGGGTCCTACAAAATGGAATGGACCAGAAATTTGAGCAAGTAGGCGAGCCATTCCGATACGCCACACATCAAGAGATCTTGTTAAAACAAGTGGGCCGAGCATGACCAGGCTTGGAGATTTTGATTTTTCGGGGCTACAGAATTTTAAGCAAGGATTTGACCAACTTCGAGAACATGCTCCTGCTTTTCAGGAAGAGTGCTTAAAGGAGTTGGTGAGTCGCTTATTTGCGAAAACTGTAGCTCGCACTCCAGTTCTCACGGGTGAATTGCGAAGAGGTTGGTCGATTGGACCCATTCAACGTGTAGGCTCTCAAATTCAAATAGAGATAATTAATCCTGTTGAATATGCGATGTACGTTGAGTATGGTCATAGGACGAAAGATCATAGAGGATGGGTCGAAGGACGGTTTATGCTTACTACTTCCATTGAGGAATTGGAGAGGGAATTGCCGGCTATTCTTGAAAGAAAGCTGGAGCAGTTTATAAAGGAGCATTTAAGGTGGTAGGTTGATGGAAGATCATATCTTGAATGGTATCGTTGCTCGCTTGAGTGAGATTGATTCCACAGTCCCGATCTATACAGAGCAGATAAAGCAGGGCTTTTCCCAGCCTGCTTTTTTTGTTATGCAGCTAGATACAGCGCAGGCTCCGGGATATAACCGGCGATCAAGTCGCAACATGCTTTTCAACGTGCATTACTTTCCAGATAGGGAGAGCCTTTTGCCTAAAGCAGATTGCAGAGCGATTGCGCAAAGTCTATTCGAGCCTCTGCGGTATGTCACAACGGAATATGGTTTAGTGAGGTCAAACGGATTGAGGTACGAGATTGTCGACGATATCCTGCACTTTTTCGTCAACTTCAATATAAAGGTGATCCTTGAAAAAGAGACGGTCGATAGGATGCAAAAGATTGAACGGGAGGGTAATCTCAGTGGCGACTAAGGAAAAAAGTAACCAGCAGCCTGAATTCACGAAAGAGCAATTTCTCGTATCAAAATCCTACACGGGATTAGAGAAAGATATCTTTCGCGCATTACTGGACGACAACAAAACATATACCAAAGATCAGGTGCGAGAGATCGCCGATGACTTTGTAAGAAAGGAAGTGCAATAAATGGCAGGAGGTACTTTTACAGCTCAAAATAAAGTGCGGCCAGGAAGTTATTTTGACTTTCTGACAAGTGGTACAGTAGGCGCTTTGGGTGCTCGGGGTATCGTGGCGATCGCACTCGCTCTAAGTTGGGGACCTTCAAAAACTGTGATCGAGATTAACGCAGGTGACAACCTGAAAACGTTGCTTGGTTATGACATCACTGATTCGAAGCTGCTGCTTATTAACGAGGCGCTGAAGCGTGCTAAGAAGCTTTTACTGTATCGTTTAAATGCAGGTACTAAAGCGACCGCAACACTTGGCAATCTGACAGCAACGGCTAAATATGGCGGCGTACGAAGTAATGATATCACGGTAGCTGTGACGGTTAACATCGATGATGCTTCGAAGTTCGACGTTGTAACTCTAGTTGATGCTGTACAGGCAGACAAGCAAACCGTGTCCGCGATCTCCGGGCTTGTAGCTAATGCATGGATTGATTGGTCCGGCACAGGAGCGCTGACAACTAATGCGGGTATAACTCTAGCGGGCGGCGCAGATGGTGTCGTAATCAATGGAGATCATACAGACTTTCTAACTGCTGTTGAAGTTGAGGACTTTAGCGCGCTTGCATTGACTTCCACAGATCCGACATTGAAGGCTCTTTATGTGTCCTTTGCAAAGCGCCTACGCGACGATGAGGGGACGAAGATTCAGGTCGTATTAGAGAACTATCCTGATGCAGATTACGAAGGCGTGATCAGCGTTAAAAACGGCGTAGTGCTTGCGACAGGCGCGACGATTACAGCAGCTCAGGCAGTTGCTTGGGTGGCAGGCGCGACAGCTTCCGCTCAAGTCAATACGTCCCTAACTCGGACAGCTTATGACGGTGCAGTCGATGTCAGCCCTCGCTATACGAATTCGCAGATCGAGACAGCTCTCCTGAATGGTGAGTTCGTATTCACTCCGAATCAAGGTCGAGCGGTCGTTGAGCAGGACATCAACACGTTCACTAGCTTCAGTCCTACGAAGGATAAACGATTTTCGAAGAACCGTGTCGTGCGCGTTCTTGATGCGATTAACAACGACCTGAAAACGATCAATGATAATTATTACATCGGTAAGGTCGACAATAACGCAGACGGTCGCAACCTTCTGAAGAATGAATATGTGAATTATTTGGAGTCTCTGCAGGCGCTCAATGCGATCCAGAACTTTAATTCTCAGACGGATATCACGATCGTACAAGGAGACGATGCTGATGCGGTGTATGCCGAGTATAGTGTGCAGCCGGTTGACTCCATCGAGAAGATTTATAATCTCGTCAAAATTCAGTAGAAAGGGTGATATAGATGTCTTTTTTGATGGCGAAGGATACAATTTCCGGACAGTCCGGGCGTGCTTACGCAACGATTAACGGGAACGTCGAGGAAATGTTCTACGTGAAGAAATTCGAGGCGAAGGCAAAGAAGAACAAGAAAGAGATTCGCACCCTTGGCAAGAACGCCACGCAAAACAAAGCTAACGGGTTCGCGGGTACCGGAACGATGACAATCTATTATGTCACCTCGAAATTCCGTGAGCTCATGCTGCAGTACACAAAGTATGGTATTGATACATACTTCGATATTCAAATTACGAATGAAGATCCTTCATCTTCTATCGGATCTCAGACAACAACCGTCAAAGGTGTTAAC
>NZ_JBFTQB010000638.1:0-3852 GCF_056398785.1 Paenibacillus sp. 01T422
GTTTGTTCCTGAASATATTTTACTGCTTCTTTTTTAAAATCTTCGTTATATCGTTGGCGTTGCTCTCCCATTGGCGGACACCCCCCTATTCGTTAAGTCTATTATTGGGGTCACTTAACGGATGTGTCCACTTCTTATTCTAGCCGCATAGAGGCTCTTATGTTTGCTCAAAACCACAATGGCAAGGGAATAAGAGTCTCCAAAGACTCTTATCCATTAATACCCATCAGCGGAGCAATCAGCGAAGGCGAAGGCAAAGGCAGGGGTTCAATCATCCCCTACAAAAACAAGTTCTTTCCCGCAGCGTCCCACACATAGGAACGAATCCGTTTCTGTCCGCTGGACGGTCGAATAATGCCCTTCTGGTGCAGCGAATGCAGCCATTTGCGTGCATGTTCCACACGAATGCCCAGATGCGCAGACACGTCACGAGGCTTGAGTGGAGTCGTGGCGCTTGCTGCGAGGCGAACGATCTCCTTTTCCCGGTGAGCAAGCGATAAGGTAGGAGACTGCTCATCTCCGTACCAGCGTCCCATAAAATGCAGGATCATTTGCTGACAGCGTCGCTGCTTGTGAGTAATGTCATCGTAAGAAAAGCGGAGCACTTTCCATCCGTCCAGGACGAGTTGGTTTTGACGCATGAGATTGTCTCCAAAGCGGGAGCGGTCAATGTCTCTGGCATGAGGACCAAAGCCATCAATTTCAATGGCAATACGGTACGGTGGCCGGAGATAGGCAAAATCGATGAAGCGAGTGCCGTCCTGAAAATCTTTCACTTCATATTCGGGATGCAATTGACGAAAGTGCCCGATAGCCGTCCACCACACTTGCCGCAAAAATAACGTTTCCGCATGCCCGTGTCCTTCTAGCAATCTACGCATCCGCTCGCCGGAGCGTTTTACCTTATGACAGTTAATAAAAGCTTCATACTCTACTTCAAAGCTCAAGCCAATCCCCTCCAAACAAAATAAACCGCCTCTCCCATAGGAAAGACGGTGTTCTTCACGCATCATGAGTTTACATGTATTTATATTTCCATATTTCCATGTTTACATCATTTCCATATTTTCACGTGTTCAAATACTCCACTAACCGCTACAATGCATTCTCAATATGCTCATCAATATACTTCTCCAGCTTAATCCGCACATAAGGCGGCAAGCCAGATAGCATACAGCCATAGCGGAACTTATCGCCATCCGTCTCGATCCGAATCACGCGAGCGGTGATTGGCGGAAGCTCCGCTTCCTGCGGAAAGTGGATGACGATGAACATATCCGGCGCTAGTGGCGCAGCGGTTGTGATTTGCAGTCCGCTTTCCGACAAGTCGAAGAGCGTGCCGTCGATGTTTTGGCCGGAGAAGGAACCTTCCTGCTCCCATTGATAGATGGACAACTTCAAGTTGATGTCCAGCTTCACACGTGTGTTCCGGCGGCGTTCACGGCCAGAAAGCGGCGATGCCGGCTTCTCTTGGGCGACAACAGCAGGCTCGTTAGCTTTAGTGATTTGCTGTCCCATCCAATCTTCATAGCATTGGATGACAGAACTCATATCCTCATCACCGAGTCCCTTGCTTAGTCCCATTTGGAATAAGCTTGCTGTAGTTTGCAGCAGCGGAGCTGGCAGTTGGAAATTACTCGCCAGCCCTTGCGCAAGCAAGAGATCCTTGAGCATCAGCTTTAAGGAGAATTGATTGCTGAAATCTCGATTCAATATTTTATCGCCTTTGAGGTCGACTATTTTGCTGTTTGCACCGCCAGAGCGGACGATTTCTAGAAATTTTTCAAGGTTAACCCCTGCTTTGGACGCAATGGATAATCCTTCGGCAAGACCAAGCAGATTAATGCCCACCATGGTGTTATTGGCAAGCTTGGCATAGGAACCGGAGCCTGAGGGCCCTAGGTAAAGGGCTCTACGACCCATCGCAAGGAACAACTGCTCATGTTCTTCAAACACTTCCTGGCTTCCGCCGACCATGAACGTAAGCGAACCTTCTTCGGCAGCAGGCTTACTGCCTGTGACAGGCGCGTCGAGGAAGTCGACGAAATGAGCCGCAAGCTCCTCAGCCAGCTTTTGGCTTGTTTGTGGAGAAACAGTACTGGAATCAATGATCGTAAGAGCCGGATGAATACCGCTTAGAACGCCTTCTTCGCTGTAAAATATATCTAATAAAGCGGCATCGTTGCTAAGCATGGTGAACAGTACATCCGAATGACGGGCGGCATCGGCAGGTGTTGAAGCCACTTCAGCGCCAAGACGAGCCAGCTCGTCCGCTTTTTCAGGAGTACGGTTATAAACGGTTACCATAAAACCTTTTTGAATAAGGTTAGCAGCCATGGGTTTGCCCATTGTGCCAAGTCCGATAAAGCCGATACGTTTCATGATCATTCACCTCTGGAATCATTTTATCATGGGAAATCTAACCTGTGAATGCCTTCTTTACTTGCTTTTGTACAAGCAAATAAGTATGCTAGGAAAAGGAAAAAAATAGAGATGGAGGCGAGCATATTGAGCTCTAAGCTACAATTTGACTACAGCAAGGCATTGTCCTTTTTATCCCAACATGAGGTTGATTATTTGTCTGGGCAGGTAGAACTGGCGCATGATCAGCTGCATAACAAAACAGGTGCCGGCTCTGATTATTTAGGATGGGTGGAACTTCCTGAGAAGTATGACCGTGAGGAATTTGCTCGCATTCAAGCGGCGGCTAAGCAAATTCAATCTGACTCTGAAGCGCTGGTTGTTATCGGAATTGGCGGTTCTTATTTGGGAGCACGTGCAGCGCTTGAAATGCTGTCCCATTCGTTCTATAACATTTTGCCTAAAGATAAAAGAAAAACGCCTGAGGTTTATTTCGTCGGAAATAACATCTCTTCTACATATGTAACACACCTTCTTCAATTGCTGGAAGGCAAAGATTTCTCCGTGAACGTAATTTCGAAGTCCGGAACAACGACAGAGCCAGCGATTGCTTTCCGTATTTTCCGTGAACTGCTCGAGAAGAAATATGGCAAGGAAGCTGCTCGCAAACGTATCTATGCAACTACGGATCAAGCTAGAGGCGCTTTGAAAACACTAGCCAATGAAGAGGGCTACGAGTCTTTCGTAATTCCTGATGATGTAGGCGGACGGTATTCCGTTCTAACTGCAGTTGGCTTGCTGCCAATCGCGACAGCTGGTATTGATGTAGAAGCGATCATGAAAGGTGCTGCGGATGCACAACGCGAGTATGCGAATCCGAAGCTTAGTGAGAACCAGGCGTATCAATACGCTGCTGTTCGTAACGCGCTTTACCGCAAAGGCAAAACGATCGAAATTCTCGTTAACTACGAGCCGTCTTTGCACTTCGTTTCGGAATGGTGGAAGCAGCTGTTCGGCGAAAGCGAAGGGAAAGATTACAAAGGCATTTACCCAGCTTCTGTAGACTTCTCTACAGATCTTCACTCCATGGGCCAATTCGTTCAAGACGGCAACCGCATCTTGTTTGAAACGGTGATTCAAGTTGACCAAGTGGCTGATCATATTACGATCGGTACGGATGCTGATGATTTGGACGGACTTAACTTCCTGAGCGGGAAAACAATGGATTTCGTGAACAAAAAGGCTTTCCAGGGCACGATGCTTGCCCACACGGACGGACACGTACCGAATCTGATCGTTACGCTGCCGGATATGACGCCTTACTCCTTCGGATACATGGTATATTTCTTTGAAAAAGCCTGCGGCATCAGCGGTTACTTGATGGGTGTGAACCCTTTTGACCAACCAGGCGTTGAAGCTTATAAGAAGAATATGTTTGCGCTTCTAGGCAAACCAGGTTACGAGAAAGAAAAAGCGGAGCTGGAAGCACGT
>NZ_JBFTQB010000639.1:0-6126 GCF_056398785.1 Paenibacillus sp. 01T422
GAACAGATACAACATTTTTTCTTGGGTCGGCAGCGATGAACAGATACAACATTTTTTCTTGGGTCGGCAGCGATTTATTGCGATAAACAACCTTCGTTGTCTCTTTAATCTTAACCTTAGCTGCTGGAACAGTTCGTTTCTGATCAAGCGCTAAATTCCCCTGGATGTAAGATGGCATATCAACTTCCTCCTTTTGTGTCAAAGCTTTTCTGCAATACGTAATTTGGCGGATCTTGCTCTTTGGTTCACCTCAAGTTCATGTTCACTTGGAATTATCGGTTTGCGTGTTACTAATTTAAGATCACCGGCTTTATCGCAAACACACATCGGAAACGCCGGTGGACACGTACATTTCTCTACATTTTTGACGAAAAACTGCTTGCAGATGCGATCTTCCAAAGAATGGAACGTGATAACCGCTACTCTGCCCTCTGGTGCCAAACATCTCACAGATTGCTCCAAAGCCTCTTCAAAAGCACCTAACTCATCGTTAACCGCTATGCGCAGCGCCTGGAAACTTCTCTTAGCTGGATGTCCGCCTGTTCTCCTCGCTGCTGCAGGAATCCCTTCCTTGATCAGCTCAACAAGTTCACCAGTGGTTTCAATCGGCCCTTTGGTACGAGCTTCAGCGATGACACCTGCAATCCGACGAGAAAATTTCTCTTCCCCGTACTCAAACAAAATCTTCGCAATTCGCTCAGGGGCCCATTCATTAACAATCGTTTTGGCGGTTAATTCCGTTGTGCGATCCATTCTCATATCGAGCTCTGCATCTTGGTGATAAGAGAAACCTCTCTCTCCATCATCCAGCTGCGGGGAAGATACGCCAAGGTCGAAGAGAATCCCATCAACCTGAGGTTTCCCATCGCGTAGTGCTCTCGGCTCATCCATGAGCACCTGCTCTAAATCTCTGAAATTGCTTTTCACGATTTTCACTCGATCTAAGTAAGGCGAGAGGACAGTTTGAGCATTAGCTAGAGCAACATCGTCCTGGTCAAGAGCTATCAGTAACCCATTAGGACCTAATTTAGAAGCTATCAGGGAACTATGCCCTGCCCCCCCCATCGTACAATCCACGTATACGCCATCAGGCTTTATATGTAAACCTTCAACTGATTCTTCTTTTAGTACCGTCACATGATGAAACAACTTGGTGTCCTCCTAGAGCTTTGCTTTGGCAAAGCTTTCTTCGTAAGCATAGTCTTTGTTTTGCCTTGGCAAAACTGTCTTCGTAAGCGTAATCTTTAAAACATCTATAAATCAAAATTAAAGTCGACGAGTTTCTCAGCTATTTCATTGAATGACTGTTCCGATTCATTGGCATAGCTTTCCCAAATTTGCTTACTCCAAATCTCTACTCGGTTAGAAACACCGATTACGACGCAATCTTTTTCAAGCTTGGCATGATCGACGAGATTGCCTGGAATATTAGCCCGACCTTGTTTATCAAGGTCGCACTCCGTTGCACCAGAGAAGAAAAAGCGGGTAAATGCACGAGCATCTGATTTCATCAGCGGCAATGCCTTCAGCTTTTGCTCGAGCACAGCCCATTCGGAACGTGGGTACACGAACAAGCACTGATCTAGACCGCGAGTGATAACGAAGGATTCGCCAAGGGCTTCACGAAACTTGGCCGGGATAATCATACGACCCTTTTCGTCTATGCTATGTTGATATTCCCCCATGAACATAGCATGGCGCCCCCCTTTCCCTCCACTTCGTACCACTTTTCACCACTTTTTAAAGTTAATTCGCCAATAACGCAACAAATCCTGCTTCTTGAGCAGGATTTGTGAAAATTTTTTTCATATTTAGGTCTATTCTGCGTCTTTTGTTCCTTGTTTCTCGTCTTCAAGTGAGTTCAAAGAAGCATTTTGCTCTTTAAGCTGATTTCGCATCGCTTCCAATTGCTTGTTTCTTTTGCGCCTGTATACCCAAATTGGAATACCAATCAATAACGCAATCACGATGATCGGGAATGCAGCCGCCAGGAAAACAAGAATACCCTGAAGCACCGCTACTAGTACATTTAGGCTAGAACTCCACGCCTTCTCAATGCGCTCATTTAGGCTAAGCTTACTTGGGTCTGAAAGGAGAGGCTTCTTATCCGTTTGTTGATACATCCGGATTTCTATCGTGGAGTAAGCTACATTTTGATCCAAGTACCTCATACGGCCTTTGATCTGTTCGATCGTTTCTTGCACTTTCGAGAGCTCATTCGAGAATGCCAGCAGATCATCCGTCTTTGAAGCTTTCTCCATAAAGCCGAGCAATCTCGTTTCTACCAGCTGTTTGGCTTTCAAACGTGAACTGAGATCAACGTATTCTTCCGTTACATCCTGCCCCTGAACATTCCTTTGCAGTGATGGACTGATCTTCTCTAAACCATCCAACAAAGAAACAAAGCCATTAGCGGCCACTTTAATGGTATACGTGCCGCCTTTCTCTCCTGTATTAGCGTTCTCCGAGAACTGCAGGATGTACGCTCCACTCAAAGTCACAAGGTCTCTGAGCGCCGTTTGAGCTTTCCCGTAATCATCTACCGGCATAACCAAATTAGCCCGGTAAATCAGCTTACGATTAAAGCCGGCAGCTTCATCGCTGCCAATTGCCGGCATAACAGTCATCGTAGYATCTTTGCCATCAGTTGGCGCTTGAGCCGTAGCAGTGTCTGCTACTTTCCCCTTCAGGTCGCTCGCTGCCTGTGCCTGAACGGCGGGAGCAGCAGCATTTTGACTTTCTGCGCGCGGCACATCCATCTTCATTGCGTCACTGCTGACTGAGCTCATTTTTTGCTCTGAGGACGAAGTTGCCTCACCTTTGGATGAGCTGCATCCTGCCAAAAGACCGCTAATCAGCATACCTACAGCAAGCAGCATTGAAACCTTTTGACCCCACTTTTTGACCCCCATCTTGCCATCCCCTCGCTACCAAATATAGGTTACACACCCTATAAACGGATGGCACACTCAATTTGTTGCATAATCTTTACAAATAAAAAAACCTCCCAGACCACTAAGCGGTCCGAAAGGTTCATATTATTTAATGCTCTGCCCAACTATCCAGGTACAGCTTTTGCTCATCACTTAAGGAATCAATGCTTGTGCCAAGCGATTCCAATTTGAATCTGGCCACTTGCTCATCCAGTACGTAAGGCACATTGACAACTGTTTTACCTAGTTTGTTATATTCATCATTCACATATTTTAGAGACATTGCTTGCAGCGCAAACGTCATATCCATGATTTCAGCTGGATGTCCGTCACCTGCCGCCAAGTTCACAAGACGTCCTTCAGCCAGCACATAGATTTTACGGCCATCCGTCAGCTGATACTCTTCAATGTTACGACGAACTGTACGCTTGGACACCGATTGTGCTTCAAGTTCAGGCTTGTTAACTTCCACGTCGAAATGGCCTGCATTCGAAAGAATAGCGCCATCCTTCATGACTTTATAATGTTCGCCGCGGATAACATCCCGGTTGCCCGTTACCGTCACGAAGAAATCACCCAATTTCGCCGCTTCAATCATCGGCATTACTGCAAAACCATCCATGTAAGCTTCAACGCCTTTGATAGCGTCAATTTCTGTCACGATCACATTAGCGCCTAGACCTTTGGCACGCATCGCAACACCTTTACCGCACCAGCCGTAGCCGACAACAACAACTGTTTTACCGGCAACAACCAAGTTCGTTGTACGGTTAATTCCGTCCCAAACGGATTGACCTGTACCGTAGCGGTTGTCAAACAAGTATTTACAGAAGGCATCGTTAACAGCAACCATCGGGAATTCCAGTTTCCCTTCTTTTTCCATCGCTTTCAAACGAATGATACCGGTTGTTGTTTCCTCAGCACCGCCGCGAACTTGTGCAGCAAGATCCTTACGCATACATCATCTTGTGTAGACAGCGGATTGCTGCCTGTAATCGTAACTTCCGCTCCGCCTGCTTTCACTACTTTAGCCAAGTAAGCTGTTTTCGCTTCCAAATGCAAGGAGATGGTTACTTTTAATCCTTTAAAAGGTTGTTCTTTTTCAAATTGCTCACGGATACGGTTCAAAACAGGCATATGCGCCTGAACCCAATCAATTTTCAAAYGGCCTTCAGGTGCCAGCGTCATATCGGCAACAATACTTTTTTCAACAGTTGTCATGTATGTTCCTCCTACAAATAATAAACACGATGCAAACCGTCCACAGGGATCGGCGTCTCGACAAGCGCACGCAGCCAATCATTCCCATATCGATTCATATAAACACACCCATTATACACTCTTTCTTGCGGCTTTGCTAACGGTATTATGGTTAATCGAATGCGCTCTAGTTGTCTTAACGTCGCATCAAACTGTGTTTTGTACGCATCCGAAGCTTTATTTTGCAGGAATTCTATCTGTTCTAAAATTTTCATCAGATTCGTATCTCCGAGCTTTTTAATGCCAGAATTAATCACGGCCAATGATTCAACAAGGGGGGCGTAGCTGCTCTCAAACTCCGTTTTCACCTTATCGAAACGTTCACCTAGTCGCAATGTATCTTGCGCATCCAGCCACTCCTGCTTCTTTTGCTCAAAACGATGCAGGACATCCTCAAATGTAAAATCATACTTGTGCATTTGTTTCTGAACGGTGCCTTCGATCAAGGTAAACTCCAGACGCGGCACAACAATCGGCATTTTCATGCCAAACTGTTCAAACGCCTGCTTCGTGAGCGCCCAGTAAGCAATTTCACCGGCACCTAACACGCTGGCGAGTACAGGGAACAAAAACTCTTGCATAAGCGGCCTGGACATGACATTGTTGCTCAACTGCTCAGGGCTCGTTACCGCCAGATCATGCAGTTGTTCTCTGGTAAAGCGATATTCCTTTTTCTTATCTGTAAAATACTCCCCTTCACGATGCAGAAGCAAACGGTGTCCACCTGCGTAAACAAAAAGATTTGCCCCGTCATTCGCTACTTCGGCTTGACTGCTGTAGCCTGCACGCTGCACGTCGTCTTGACTCTTCATGAGGGATGCTGCGAAAGCTTCGTTTTGCAAAACTAGCTGCTCGAACATCTCTGTTTCTATGGCACGAAGAGCTGGTTCATCTGAATCAATCATAACAAGTCCATATTCGCCGAACAGGACAGCCATCCAACGGGCAAAAGCATCGGATAGTGTTGAGTTACCCGCCGTAGTGCCTTCTAATTTCGCCATCAGGGAAGCTTTGAACTCCGTATCCATCAAGGACTGATCCAATGCCGCCAAGGCGTCTCTCCACGCTTCAGGCTCTAGCGGAAGCTTGCTAACAGACGTGCGTAGCCCTGTTGGGTGGTCCACCTTCATTTTGTCAATCTGCTGTGCATTCGACAGAACGTACATATGATTTACTTCGTCAAAATCATGGTCTTCGCCAGCGATCCAGAAGATAGGAACGACCGGACGATTTAATTTGGAGCTCCACTCACGAGCAAGCTGAATAATCGTGATGGCTTTGTACAAAACGAGTAGCGAACCGCCGAACAGCCCTGCTTGCTGTCCACCAACAATGGCAAGTGCCTCTTGGTTAGCGAGCGCGGCAATTTGATCCAGGGCAGCCCCGGTATTACCAATTCTCTCGTTGTATGCTTTCAGCACTTCCACCAAGCATCCGCGATCAGCCTTCCGTGCGGAATACCCTTCGTCTAACCACTTAACGCGGGATTGCCAATCTTCTTGATTTCCAAAATGATATGGAAATAATGGTGCAGCTTCTGCTGATTGATGAATATAATCCTCAGCTAGTTTCTGACTCTTTTTCCAATGAAAAGTTTCCATTTGCATATGCGACTAGTGTCCCCTCTTCATACCAAATAAAACAACTATCCTTTGATTGTACACGGTAGGCAGAAAATCGTCAAAACTGTATTTCAATTAATTACAATTGAACGGTCGAATGCCAAAAAGCCGCCCCTTTCGGGACGGCCGGTGAAAGATTTAGTACAAATGACAAGCCACGAAGTGATTCGGTTCCACTTCTTTGGTTGGCGGCATGGATTCCGCGCATTGCGGCATCGCCTGCGGACAACGTGTACGGAACGGACAACCACTTGGCGGGTTGAGCGGACTCGGCACGTCGCCTTGAAGAATGATGCGCTCACGTGTACGCT